>NZ_JAPMLG010000003.1:0-258913 GCF_035726925.1 Enterococcus sp. E5-37 | reverse complement strand
TCAATTTGTTTGCTAGCATATTGCTTGCTTGTTAAAAATGTTTGTTGTCTTGAATTGAATCAAGACGCCCTACACATTTGGTTTGTCTTACTTTGTTCAGTTTTCAAAGGTCTACTTCATCGAGAGTGTTTCCCGATTCATTTTTGGCTGCCGTAGCAACTTTTATATCATATCAGAGAGGCAAACGATTGTCAACTCTTTTTTAAAAGTTTTTTTCGATTTCGTTTTTCGAAATCTTTCAGCAACTCATTTATCATAACTTATCGTTTGTTATTTGTCAAGAACTTTTTTGAAGTTTTTTTCGATAGAATCAAGCTTCACAAGTGGTTCTTTTTTAACGACTCAGTTATCTTATCATGTCATTTCCAACATGTCAACAACTTATTTTTTATTATTTAATAAGTTATTGGTGTTCTTTTGAACAAATAATAATATATCAACATCACATGTGAAAGTCAATAAGAAAATGCTTATTTATCAACATTTCTAGCTTACATGATCATTGGTTAGTTCTGGTCCTTTTTCGTTCGTCTTTATAACTCCGAGAGACGTAAAATCCTTTTGTTTTCAGTTTAATGTTCATGTTCTTGTCTTATTCACACCAACTAGATGTCTCACCTTCTAAAATTTTCCTTAATAAAGTGCTGCTTTTATCTATTTCTGCTTTTTTTTGCTAGAATAATAGTAACAATATGACTCTGGAGGATTTATTTATGAAAATTTTGATTGCTGACGATGATAAAGAAATCGTTGAATTATTAAGTATCTATGTTCACAATGAGGGGTATGAAGCAGTAAAGGCTTATGACGGGAAGGAAGCATTATCTAAGATTAGAACAATTCCCGATATTGAATTACTTATCTTGGATATCATGATGCCTGAGATGGATGGGATGCAAGTAGTGAAAGAGCTGCGAAAAGAATCTCAAATACCAATCATTATGCTGACAGCAAAAACTACTGATATGGATAAGATCAAAGGACTGGTAGCTGGTGCAGATGATTATGTGACCAAGCCATTTAATCCGTTAGAAGTAATGGCTAGAGTAAAGTCTCTATTACGGCGTACAAAAATGCAGATTGCCCCAGATCAGCCTGATGTATTAGAAGTAAATGCACTGATCATTAATAAAGATTCTCATGAAGTTAAAACAATTGATGGGAAGGAGATCCAATTAACTGCTTTGGAATTCGGTATCCTCTACTTGCTTGCTAGTCATCCTAATCGAGTATTTAGCGCGGATGAAATTTTTGAGCGTGTTTGGAAACAAGAAAGTATTGTCTCTGCTAAAACTGTCATGGTTCACGTTAGTCATTTAAGAGATAAGATTGAAGAAGCAACTGGTGGTGAAAAAGTCATTCAAACCGTTTGGGGAGTGGGCTATAAAATTGACGCAAGATAGTAAACGAGCAACTGAAAAACGCCGTCGGATCAATTTGACTTCAAAAGAAATCAGCGAATTGTTAGCGGAAGGAATCATCACGATTATCCTTTTGCTTCTATTAAATGTTTCTATTCTGGTTGTTATCAGTTCGGTGATCAACAGTTCACCTTCTTTGACGAATGCGATTTGGGATTCAAAGAATATTTTTGCAGAACGATTGAACACTGATTTGTTCTGGAACGGCCGGAATTTTATTATTCCCTTTTTCTTTCTATTAGATATTGGTGTTTTGTATTGGCGCTTGATTCGAAGATATCGCCAAATGCAATTGCGGCATATCATCAGCGAACTTCACTACATCGCAAACGGAAATTATGATCATCGTATCCCTTTTGAACTGAGTGGTGACTTAAGCCGAGTGGTAACAAGTATCAATGGATTGGTGGATAGTACCGTAGCAGCGATTGAAGACGAACGTAAAATCGAAAAATCAAAAGATGAATTGATCACGAATGTCAGTCATGATATCCGTACCCCACTCACGTCCATCATTGGATACCTAGGACTGATAGAAGATGGCCAGTATCACTCAGAAGAAGATCTTTTAAAGTATACGCATACTGCTTATATCAAAGCAAAGCAGATGAAATCTTTAGTGGACGACTTATTTGAATATACTAAGGTACGCCAGCCTGCTGTCCCGGTGAATTTTTCTGCCTTTGACATGATCCAGTTGATCGAACAGTTAGCAGCTGATTTTGAGTTGGAAGCTTCTAAAAAAAATATCCAAATACTTGTTCAATCAAAAGTAGACTCCCTTATCATGGATGGCGATACCGAAAAACTTGTACGTGTCTTCAATAATCTTTTGACGAATGCGTTGAAATACGGAAAAGGAGCAACGAAGATCGTAATCGAAGTAGAACGTATCGGTTCAGAAGTTGTTGCAACAGTCAAAAATAATGGAGCAATGATCCCACAACAGGCAATCGATAATCTATTCGACCGTTTTTATCGTGTAGAAGAATCTCGTTCACAAGCAACTGGAGGAACTGGACTTGGTTTAGCAATCGCTCAAAGCATTGTGGCTTTGCACGGCGGATATATTTATGCAAAATCAGATAAGCAATGGACTTCTTTCATCATGCACCTTCCAATCAAGAAAAATGAAAAATTACCTATTGATACACAGGAAGTTATTGACGAAAGCTGAAATATTCGCTATTCTTATTACAATTATTAGAATAAATGAAAAACACAGAACCCAGTACACTTTATTCTTTTTCAGAGAGCTGATGGCAGGTGTAAATCAGCAAAGGATAATTTGGAAGTTCCAGTTCGTTTACGTGCCCTTTCGAAATAAGAAAGGTCGGTTCAACAGCCGTTATGTGTTCAACAAGTGCAGCTGACGCTGAACTTGGGTGGTACCGCGAATTTCAGACTGATTCGTCCCAAGAATAATGGGATGGATCAGTCTTTTTTTATTTTCAAAAAGGAGGAAATCATATGTTAGATGTAAAAATGATGCGACAAAATATTGAAGAAGTACAAGAAAAATTGATGACTCGGGGCGTAAAAAAAGAAACATTAGCTGAATTCATGGAACTAGATGAAAATCGTCGTAAGCTACTAGTCAAAAGTGAAGAATTAAAAAAATATCGAAATGATGTTTCTGCTGAGATCGCCCAATTGAAGCGTGCAAAAGAAGATGCTTCTGCTAAAATCGCTGAAATGAAAGAAGTCGGTGGCAACATCAAAGCATTGGATACTGAAATTGCTGAAGTGGATGAAAAGTTGAAACAAATTGCAACTACTTTGCCAAACCTTCCCCATGATTCTGTGCCAGTTGGAACAGATGAAGAGGACAATGTAGAAATCCGTCGTTGGAGCGAACCACGTACATTTGCTTTTGAACCAAAACCACACTGGGAAATTGCAGAAAATCTTGATATTTTAGATTTTGAACGTGGCGCAAAAGTAGCCGGTAGCCGTTTTGTCTATTACAAAGGATTAGGTGCTCGATTAGAACGTGCAGTCTACAACTTCATGCTTGATCAGCATATTTACGAACACGGCTATACTGAAATGATCACTCCTTATATCGTCAACAGTAAAGCGATGTTTGGTACGGGACAATTTCCAAAATTCAAAGAAGATGTTTTCCAATTGGAGAATACTGATCTAACGTTAATCCCAACAGCTGAAGTACCATTAACTAACTATTATAATGATGAAATTTTAGATGGTGCAGATTTACCTATTTATTTCACTGCACTAAGCCCTGCTTTTCGTTCTGAAGCCGGAAGTGCTGGTCGGGATACACGAGGACTGATTCGTCTTCACCAATTCAATAAAGTAGAAATGGTCAAATTTTCGGATGCAGAGCATTCTTACGAAGAATTGGAAAAAATGACAGCTGATGCAGAAGATATCTTGAAAAAATTGCATTTGCCTTATCGTGTGATGGCCTTATCAACTGGAGACATGGGCTTTTCTGCAGCTAAAACTTATGACTTAGAAGTATGGATACCTGCACAAGATACTTATCGTGAAATCAGTTCTTGTTCTAACTGTGAAGATTTCCAAGCACGCCGCGCAATGATCCGTTATCGCGATAATGATGGAAAAATCCACTATGCTCATACTCTGAATGGTTCAGGACTTGCAGTTGGCCGTACAGTAGCTGCCATTTTGGAAAACTACCAAAATGAAGATGGTTCTGTCACAGTTCCAGAAGCGCTCGTTCCTTATATGGGTAATCTAAAAGTTATTAAATAAAGAGGTTGTGAAAAATCCGCTTAGTTTCGAGTATTAAGAAAAATTTTGTGAAAATGGCTTTCCACATTTTTGCATAAATTGGACTTAATACCGAGAAACTGGCTTTTGAACACCACTTATCGAGAGGTTGTGAAATCAGCGTCCTGGCCTGAGTATTAGAGAAAAAAATGGAAAAATAGTCCCTCATATTTTACCGTTTGTTGAGCTAATACCGAGGGTCAGCTGATTGAACACCGTTTATCAGAGGTTGTGAAATCAGCGAATTAACCTGAGTATTAGAGAAAAAAATGGAAAAATAGCTCCTCATATTTTGCCGTTTTTTGAGCTAATACCGAGGGTCAGCTGATTGAACACTGTTTAGTGGAGAGGTCGTAAGCCTACCCCCCAGCTCCGAGTTACAAGGAACAAATTCAAAAAACAGCTCTTCATATTTTATGAATGTTGTACTTGTGATTCGGAGGTGGCAAGGGAACACTGTTTATTCAAAAAGAGGCTGGGACAGAAGCGTTTAACTCCAAGAAATAAGAATAAATTCACGAAAATTGCTTTTCAAATTTTTGTGAATTTATTCTTATTTCCGAAGGAGTTGCTTCTGCTTCCGCCGTTTATACGTGTTTAGAGCGTGAGACAAAAGTGTTCTTTACTTTTGTCCCACGCTCTTTAATGTTTTTAAGATTCAACTGAATAGTTTGGTGCTTCTTTTGTGATTTGTACATCATGAGGGTGTGATTCTTTTAATCCACTGCCGCTCATTTGGATAAATTGCGCTTCATCACGTAATTGCTGTAGATTCGCTGCCCCAACATAACCCATTCCTGAACGCAAACCGCCGATCATTTGGAAAATAATATCTGCAACACTTCCTTTATAAGCAACCCGACCTTCGATTCCTTCTGGTACTAATTTATTTGCTTCATTGACACTACCTTGGAAGTAACGGTCTTTTGAACCTTTTTCCATCGCGCCTAATGAGCCCATACCTCGGTATGTTTTGAATCGACGTCCTTGGAAGATTTCGAATTCACCTGGTGATTCATCTGTCCCTGCCAACATACTTCCTAGCATCACTGCATGTCCGCCGGCAGCTAATGCTTTGACGATGTCACCAGAATACTTGATCCCTCCGTCTGCAATAATCGCTTTGCCATATTGACGAGCAACTGATGCTGCATCATAAATAGCTGTGAGCTGAGGTACACCTACACCGGCTACCACACGTGTCGTACAAATCGATCCTGGTCCGATACCAACTTTTACGACATCTACACCTGCATCATATAAAGCTTTTGTCGCTTCAGCCGTCGCAACGTTTCCTGCAATCAATGTTGCATCTGCAAAAGTTGAACGGATTTCTTGAATTTTTCGGATCACACCTGCACTATGTCCATGAGCTGTATCGATGATGATTGCATCTGCCCCTGCTTCTAATAAAGCATTCGCACGCTCAAATGTATCGCTTGTTACACCAACGGCTGCTGCTACAAGCAAACGACCATGTTCATCTTTTGCTGCATTTGGAAATTCGATCACTTTCTCGATGTCTTTGATCGTGATCAATCCGCTTAAACGACCTTCGTTATCTACGATTGGTAATTTTTCAATTTTATGTTTTTGCAAAATCTTTTCTGCATCTTTTAGAGAGGTACCTACTGGGGCAGTCACTAAGTTGTCTTTTGTCATCACATCAGCAATCGGCATGTGATAATCTGTTACAAAACGCATGTCGCGGTTTGTAATTATCCCTACCAATTTTCTGTTTTCAAGTGTTTCAACGATTGGCACACCACTGATACGATATTTGCTCATCAATTCTTCTGCGTCTGCTACAAGATGCTGTGGCGTTAAGAAGAACGGATCAATGATTACGCCACTTTCAGAACGTTTGACTTTTCTTACTTCATCCGCTTGCTGGCTGATCGTCATGTTTTTATGGATCACACCTAGTCCGCCTTGTCTTGCCATAGCAATGGCCATCTTGCTGTCGGTAACAGTATCCATACTTGCACTGATGATTGGAATATTCAACTTAATATTTTTAGCTAATTGTACGCTCATATCCACTTCGTTTGGTAACACGTGACTTTCTGCTGGTATCAATAAGACATCATCAAAAGTAAATCCTTTTTTCGTGAACTTTGTTTCCCAGTTGGACATTTTTAGTACCACTCCTCTAATTTAGTTTATCTATTAAAATAATTGATTTTTTCATTTAAGTCAATGATCTACTTGGAATCAAGTTAGCTTTCTCATAGAATACCAATATAAAGCGTTTACATCTGTGTGTATTAAAAGAGATTGTAAAAAAGCTGCCCTGCATCAAGTAATAAGAACAGCCAATCAAAAACAGCTTCTCATGTTTTTGAATTGGTTGGGTTTATTACCGCAGATGCAAACTTTTGAACACCGTTTAAGGAAGAGGTTGTGAAATCAGCGTTTTGACCTGAGTATTAGAGAAAAAAACGGAAAAATAGTTCCTCATGTTTTGCCGTTTGTTGAGCTAATGCCGAGGGTCAGCTGATTGAACACCGTTTAGTGGAGAGGCTGTGAAAAAGCTGCTTAGTTTCGAGTAGTAAGAAAAATTTTGTGAAAATGGCTTTCCACATTTTTGCATAAATTGGACTTAATACCGAGAAACTGGCTTTTGAACACCGTTTATCGTAAAAAAGGACTGTGACAAGACTTTTGTCACAGCCCCTTACTATTATTTAACTATGGATAAACAAAATGAGGTTCTTTACTACCCCTCGATATTTAGCAAAATAGCTGATCTTTTTGCTAGTTTATCTTCTTGGGACGGATAAACTTCCAATAATCCCGTATTTTTTCTTCAAGTAGTAACGGATTGCTAAAGCAGCTGCCCCGATAATGATAACTACTACTGGATCTAATACTGGATTGATAACTGGCGGCAATAGTGTTGTCGCAGAAAACAGTACGACCCAAAGAAGTGTCGTTCCACCTAGGATAAGCAATGTCTTACCCATTCCTGGTTTCTTGCTTCGATCTGCTCCGGGATATTCATATTGATAGATGTATTTGTACATCATATAAAAGACCCAGCCACCGATTGCAGAACCTAGAACGAGTGTAGAAAAGCCATAAGCTGGCGTTGTTCCACGTGAAAACAATCCGGTAATCGCAATCATGATACTTAATAGACCAAGCAACAGCAACGTATTATCTAACCACATCAATAAAGGGGTGGATGAATTTTTTACTTCTGCTGGCTTATTGATGATTGCTTCCGTTCTTTCAGAGACTGTCCCAAACAATTGACGGGCTGTTCTTCCGCCTTTTTGTTCTGCAACTAAAGTAGGCAGAATGTCATGAAGGGCTTTTACTTTTTCTTCTTCAGACAAATTCGCTGCTTCTAAAGATTTTTTCAAATCAAAAATGTACTGTTGATTTCTTTTGGTTAATTTTGTTTCTAAACTATTGTTTTCTTTTACGATTGCTCGTAATTGTTCTGGTTCCATTATCTAATAGTCCTCCTTAGCCGTTCCTTTTCTCAACGGTCGTCACAAAAGACATTCTACCATATTCTACAGCTAGTTTGATAGCCCTTTTACACATTAAAGCGGAATAACATTACGTCGCCGTCTTGTACGACATAATCTTTTCCTTCTAATCGAACACGTCCAGCTTCTTTTGCTGCATGCATGTTTCCGTAATGATCCAAGTCTTCAAAAGAGACAGTTTCTGCACGGATAAATCCGCGTTCGAAATCTGAATGGATGATTCCTGCTGCTTGTGGTGCTTTGATTCCTTTTTTGAATGTCCAAGCACGTACTTCTTGTTCTCCAGCAGTAAAGTAAGTAGCTAAGCCTAATAAATCGTAAGCAGCACGGATCAACTGATCCAAACCTGATTCTTCGATTCCTAAAGCTTCTAAAAATTCCGCTTTGTCTTCTTCGTCTAATTCTGCGATTTCTTCTTCTGCACGAGCACTGACCACGATCACTTCTGCATTTTCTTCTGCAGCAAAGTTGCGCACTTCTTGTACATAATGATTCGCGTCTGCATCTGCTACGTCATCTTCTGAGACATTGGCTACATAAAGAATTGGTTTTGTCGTCAATAAAAATAGTGATTTAACGATTTTTTGTTCTTCTTCAGTAAATTCGATCGTTCGGGCAGATTTTCCTTCTTCCAGTACAGGTTTGATTTTATCCAGTACAGCTAGTTCTGCCACTGCATCTTTATCTTTGGTTTTAGCAACTTTTGCTACACGAGTATAGCGTTTGTTGATAGATTCTAAGTCTGCTAACACTAGTTCCAAGTTGATCGTATCAATATCTTCTAGTGGATCAACACGTCCTTCTACGTGAGTAATATTATCATCATCAAAACAGCGAACAACGTGACAAATAGCGTCTACTTGGCGGATATGGCTTAAGAATTGATTTCCCAAACCTTCTCCTTTACTTGCGCCTTTTACGATTCCAGCAATATCTGTAAATTCAAAAGTCGTTGGAACAGTTTTTTTCGGATGTACAAGTTCTGTTAAGCGTTGCAAACGCCAGTCAGGTACTTCTACCATCCCTACGTTAGGGTCGATCGTCGCAAAGGGATAGTTTGCTGCTTCTGCTCCTGCTTTTGTGATCGCATTAAACAAAGTTGATTTTCCTACGTTGGGCAACCCAACAATTCCAGCAGTCAATGCCATAAATTTATTCACTCTTTCTCTGCATTTTTTTCAATTACTTTTTTTAATTTCTTTTCAAAATCTCGACGGGTCATCATGACGATATGTCCGCAATTCATACATCTGATTTTGATATCTGCGCCCATTCGAATGACTTCCCAGCGATTCGTCTGGCAAGCGTGAGGTTTTTTCATTTCAACGATATCGTGCAAGTCGTACATAAAAATAGCCTCCTTTTTGTTTATTCTTCATCAAATTGAATATCCAATATATCAAGAATCCTTGTCAAATCTTTTTGAGAAAGATATTCAATCTCGATCTTACCTTTCCCATTTTTTTCTTGGATAGCTACACTTGTACCAAATTTATCCATCAAACGATCTTCGCTTTCTCGGATATAATATGGTTTTTCCTTTGCTAGCCTTGGGATTTTTTTCTTTTCTTTTCCATCATTTTGATTTAACTCAGAAACAAGCTGTTCCAGTTGGCGGACAGTTAAATTTTCAGTTACTGCACGATTGGCTAATTTCAAAATCAATGTTTTATTTTTTAAACCTAACAGCGTACGGGCTTGTCCCATAGATAAACGCTGATCTTGTACCATTTCCTTGACAAGATCCGGTAAAGAAAGCAAGCGCAAATAATTGGCGATATAAGGTCTGCTCTTTCCTAAACGACTAGCTACTTCTGCTTGTGTTAGTTTCAGGTTTTTCATCAGCATCTCATATGCTTCTGCTTCTTCTAACGGATTCAGATCTTCTCGCTGCAAGTTTTCCAGCACTGCTACTTGCATCATCGCTTCTTCGTCAAAGTCTCTAACGATAGCAGGGATCGTTTCTTTTTCAGCTAGTTTGGACGCTCGAAAACGTCGCTCCCCTGCAATAATCTCATATCCTTTTACTGCGGAACGGCGTACGATGATGGGTTGAAAGACGCCTGATTGTTCAATAGAATTTGCTAGTTCCTGCAAAGATACTTCTTCAAATGTTTTACGGGGCTGATACGGATTTGGTCGCAGCTCATTCAATGGTAGCTGGACAACGGTATCATCTTTTACATCCACCGTCTCTAAGTTTTCTAAATCTTGAAACAGTGCATCGATTCCTCGGCCTAATCCTTTACTTTTCTTCACGACTTACCACTTCCTTTGCCAATGCTTGGTAGACTTCAGCTCCTCGAGAACGTGGATCGTAGTCGATGATCGGTTTTCCATGACTAGGTGCTTCTGACAAACGAATATTTCTTGGAATGATCGTTTCGTAAACTTTTTCGCGGAAGTATTTACGTACTTCTTCTACGACTTCATTTCCCAGATTTGTTCGTGCATCATACATTGTCAGTAAGACTCCCTCGATCTCTAATTCTGGATTAAAGTGTTTTTGAACTAAACGAACCGTATTCAGTAATTGGCTTAATCCTTCCAATGCGTAATACTCACACTGAACAGGTATCAAAATCGAATCACTTGCTGTAAATGAATTGATTGTCAGATGGCCAAGAGAAGGCGGGCAATCGATCAAAATATAATCATACTGACTGCTTACTTCTGCTAAAGATCCTTTTAATCTTGATTCTCTTGCCATCATTGACGTCAATTCGATCTCTGCTCCTGCTAATTGGAGAGTCGCAGGCACAATACTCAAATTTTCGTGTTCAGTGATCAAAGTTGCCTCATCAATTGGCAATTCATTGACTAGAACATCATAGATGTCTCTTGTCACATCAGGTTTTCTGATCCCGACACCACTGGTAGCATTTCCTTGTGCATCCATATCCACTAGCAATACTTTTTTGCCAAGGCTAGCAAGACAAGCACCTAGATTCACCGTCGTCGTTGTTTTGCCGACGCCACCTTTTTGGTTCGCAACAGATATTATTTGTGCCATCTCTTCTCCTCCTATTTGATTGGCTGCTTATTAGGCAGTCCGGGCTTTCTTGGGTATTTCTTTGGGGTTGGTTTCTTTTTTTGAATAACGATGATATGCCGTTGGTCAGAGACATTCGGCAAGGTAACCGCCTCTTCTTTGAGGAATTTACCACCTAATAAAGCAATCGCTTGTTTTGCTTCTGTCAATTCCTCTTCACTTTTTGCTGCTTTCAATGCATAAAAATAGCCTTCTTGTTTAGCCAAGGGCAAACACAATTCCGCTAACACATTCAAACGAGCAACCGCACGAGCAGTGACAAGGTCAAATGATGCACGAAAGTGAGGATTTTGCCCAAATGTTTCTGCCCGGTCATGATATAAGGAAGCATCGATTCCTAATAATCGGGTTAACTCAGATAAGAAGGTTATTCGTTTATTCAGAGAATCAACGATCGTTATCTGCAGTTCTGGAAAGGCAATTTTTAAAGGTATGCTAGGAAACCCTGCCCCCGAACCGACATCGCATAAAGATAAAGGCTGCGTAAAGTCTACTTCAAATGCTAATGTAAGTGAATCGTAAAAATGCTTCAGATATACGTCTTTTTCATCCGTAATAGCTGTAAGGTTCATCTTTTCGTTCCATTCGACTAATGTCCGATAATAAATAGCGAATTGATTCATTTGATGATCGGTAAGCTCTATCCCTTTTTCTGCCAAGGATTGGCGAAATTCTTCTGGTATCATAAATATTCCTTTCATTGTGAAACAGCAATTGTTTCACAGATTCTCTCCCTACTTTAACGCAAAATCTCTAGACATGCAATCCTTCCATATGGATTCTTAAAAATTTGAAAAGTAAGAAAAGCCTATAGACTTTTTCTTTCTAGTATGACTCATAAAATATACACAGAAGAGAGAACTAGCTTTGAGCAATTTCTGCAAAAACTAGTTCTCTCTTCTATTTATTATTACGTATTACGCTGGTTCACTGACTTTCGCAATCTTCCCTTGTTCGATATAGACCATTAGGATACTTAGGTCTGCAGGGTTTACGCCACTGATTCGGCTAGCTTGGGCAATTGTTTCTGGTTGGATTTTCTGCAATTTTTGTTTTGCTTCTGTTGCTAATCCGTTGATTGCTGCGTAGTCGATGTTTTCTGGAATCTTTTTCGCTTCCATGCGTTTTAATTTTTCTACTTTTTCCATGGCTTTTTTGATGTAGCCTTCATATTTGATTTGGATTTCTACTTGTTCGATTTCTTTTCGTGTCAATTCTTCATTTTCTGGAATAAACCGTAGAAGATCTGCATAAGTAATCTCAGGACGTCTTAAAAAGTCGCTTGCTAGTACACCATCTTTTAATGGTGCCGCATTAATCGTTGCTAAAAAGTCTTGGACTTCTTCTGTTGGTTTGATTCGTACATTCATCAAACGTATGATTTCTTGTTCAACTGCTTCTTTTTTCTTCAAATAATTCTTGTATTGATCTTCTTTTACTAAGCCTACACGGTGACCCATTTCTGTTAATCGCAAATCTGCATTATCATGACGTAAAAGCAGACGGTATTCAGCACGTGAAGTCAGCAAACGATAAGGTTCGTTCGTTCCTTTTGTTACCAAATCATCGATCATGACACCGATGTAACCGTCACTTCGTTTGATCACTAAAGGTTCTTTTCCCTGAACTTTCAAAGCTGCATTGATACCGGCAATCAGCCCTTGTCCAGCCGCTTCTTCATAACCGCTTGTACCATTTGTTTGTCCAGCTGTATAAAGATTTTCAACGACTTTAGTTTCTAATGTCGGACGGAGCTGGTGTGGCTCTACTACGTCATATTCGATAGCATATCCTGTACGCATCATTTCTACTTTTTCTAATCCAGCAATAGAATGAAGCATGTTGACTTGAACATCCTCTGGTAAAGAAGTAGATAAACCTTGAACATAGACTTCTTCCGTATTTAAGCCTTCTGGTTCCAAAAATAATTGATGACGTGGTTTGTCTGCAAAACGCACGATCTTATCTTCGATGGATGGGCAATAGCGAGCGCCTACCCCTTCAACGATCCCTGTAAACATTGGGGCACGATGTAAGTTGTCTCGAATAATTTGGTGAGTCGTCTCACCTGTATAGGTCAGCCAGCAAGATTCCTGATCTAGTTTATAGGCACTATCTGGTGTGCTGAAGCTAAAATGATTCGGCTCTTTGTCACCAGGCTGCTCTTCTGTAACAGAATAGTCGATCGTACTTGATTTTACTCGAGGCGGTGTTCCTGTTTTGAACCGTTCGATAGCAAAGCCAAGTTCTTTTAGATGATTCGCTAGTCCAATAGAAGGTTGAGAGTTATTCGGACCTGATGAATATTTCAATTCACCGATAATGATTTCTCCGCGAAGTGCTGTTCCGGCTGTAATAACAACTGCTTTGGCCCGGTAGCTCGCTCCTGTGGACGTCACTACTCCATGACAAACACCATCTTCGACGATCAGTTCTTCGACGATTCCTTGTCTTAGCGTCAAATTTGGTTCTTTTTCGATCGTATGTTTCATTTCTGTTGAATAAGCATGTTTGTCTGCTTGTGCTCGCAATGCTCGGACAGCTGGGCCTTTTCCTGTGTTCAACATACGCATTTGGATATAGGTTTTATCGATATTCTTACCCATTTCTCCGCCTAACGCATCGATTTCTCGAACGACAACGCCTTTAGCTGGTCCGCCTACAGAAGGATTACATGGCATGAATGCTACCATGTCCAAATTTATTGTCAGTAATAATGTTTTTGATCCCATACGTGCAGCAGCAAGTGCAGCTTCTGAACCGGCGTGTCCTGCGCCAACAACGATCACGTCATACGCATCTGCTTCATAATGTTCCAATCGTTTGTTCCTCCTTTTATTTTCCTAAACAAAATTGACTGAATAATTGAGTGATTAGCTCATCTTGTACACTGTCGCCGACAACTTCTCCTAGATAGTCCCAGCAACGCGTCATATCTATTTGAACGAGATCCACAGGCATTCCTGCATCAATACCTGCAATGACTTCTTCAAGTGAGAGGGAAGCTTTTTCTAACAACGCGATATGGCGGGTATTAGAAACATAAGTAGCGTCTCTTTCTCCTGTTTCTCCGCTGAAGAATAAATCAGAAATAGCTGATTCCAAACGATCTAGTCCGTCGTTTTTAGCTACGGAAATTGAAAAAACTGGATCATTTTCGATCAATTTCTTCAATTTTTCTTGTTCCAGCTGTGCTGGCAGATCTGTTTTATTTAGAAGAATGATCCGTTTCAATCCACTTGTCGCTTCCAATAATTGTTCATCTTCTGCTGTCAGTGGTTCGCTTTGGTTTAGAACAAGTAAGATCAAGTCTGCTTCTGCTAATGCTTTTCGGCTTCTTTCGACCCCGATCCGTTCCACCACATCTTCTGTTTCCCGAATTCCAGCTGTATCGATTAGCTTGAGCGGTACCCCCCGAACATTGACATACTCTTCGATTACATCTCGAGTCGTTCCTGCAATATCCGTAACGATTGCTTTTTCTTCTCTTAACAAATGGTTTAACAAACTTGATTTGCCGACATTTGGCCGGCCGATGATTGCCGTACTTAACCCTTCCCGCAGAACCTTCCCTTGCTTGGATGTAGCAAGTAGCGCTTGGATTCTTTGTTGGATCATCTGCGCTTTTTCAAGCAATAACTTCGTAGTCAATTCTTCGACATCATCATATTCTGGATAATCAATATTTACTTCTACTTGTGCTAATGTCTCTAAAATTTCTTGTCTCAATGAGCGGATCAAAGCAGACAGGTTGCCGTCTAACTGATTAAGAGCTAGTCCCATTGCTTTGTCTGTTTTTGCCCGAATCAAATCCATCACAGCTTCTGCCTGTGAAAGGTCAACACGACCATTCAAGAATGCTCGTTTTGTGAATTCGCCTGGCTCAGCTAATCTTGCACCTTCTCTTAACAATAGCTGCAAAATTTGATTGACTACAACGATCCCACCGTGACAATTGATTTCTACTACATCTTCCCGCGTAAATGTCTTTGGTGCTCTCATCACGGAGACCATGACTTCATCGACAAGCTGATTGCTCTTGGGATCAACGATATGTCCATAATGGATCGTATGGCTTGGTACTTCTGATAATCGTTTGTTTCCAGATTGATAAACTTTATCTGCTAGTTGTACAGCTTGATCGCCACTTAAACGAACGATACTGATTGCACCTTCTCCAGGTGGGGTAGAAATTGCTGCAATCGTATCAAATTCTAAAGTAATTTCAGCCATTTTTTCACTTCCTTTTTCATTTTGCGCACAAAAAAAGTGCCCACTCCACCCTTTATGCACAATAAACGGTGAACTTCGCACTTTGACTGCTTGTTCTTGATTAAATTCTGGTCATAGATTATCACACTTGCTATAAGGAATCAAGTGTTTAAAACAAGTTAGATGAAGTTGAGCCTGTTCTGCTTCCATTACCTTATATTTAATTGTCCTTGGATGTCTCTTTGCGTTCTTTGGTTTATTCGAAGAGAAGATACTGTATAAACAAGGCTTTATCTTTCTTAAAAAAAACGGTACACTAAATGGTAGCGCTATCTAAACTATACACTTTTGAAAGGAGAAAATATGTGAGCCCGTTCAGATCTGCTGCATTGGAAGAAGAAAGTGACCCTCGGATCAACGATGTCGTTTTATCTACAGGGAATATCAACCAGAAATATATCGTCCGCGATATCGTTTTTGTTGTGGAATGCTTAGAAGCTGATTTGTTTGACCCATCTTTTCCTAAAGATGACCTTTTCTTAACAACGAAGAGGAAATTAAAGACGAAGGTACTTGAATATGGTGCGAATGCAGTAATCAACTGTCATTTTGAGTATCAGCAAAAAAAACGCGACGGAAAGTATTTTCTGGAACTTTTTGCTTATGGAACAGTGATCCAATTTATCCAAACAACGATTGGTTAAATGAAACAGACAAAAAAAGCGGATCAAAACTGAAGACAGTTTCGATCCGCTTTTTTCTATCAAAGTTAGTGACTACTTCATCGTATACTCTGATAAGAATGATTTCTAGTAAAATATACTTGGTTTGAAAAACTTTGTCAACGTGATTTATTCAAAAAGTAATGGAATCAATAATATTTTTTAGCAGGTTCTACTACTAAATAACGATAAGGTTCCTCACCTTCCGAATGTGTTTTTACATGTTCATCTTTGCTTAATGCAGCATGGATTTGTTTACGTTCAAATGCAGGCATTGGTTCTAAGAAAACAGGCTGCCCTGTCCGTTTTACTTTTTCAGCCGTGCGATCAGCTAAACGCTGAATGATCTCTTGGCGCTTTTCACGGTAATTGCCTACATTGACTACTACAGACAGCTTATTTCTTGCTAAACGATGGATGAAGACTTGTGCCAGATATTGCAATGCATTCAGTGTTTTTCCATGTTTCCCAATCAGTATGCCTTGCTTTTGTGTTTCTAAATGGAAAACAACCATATTATTTGATTCTCTTTCCATTTTGACAAGAGCTGGAGCATCAAGCTGTTTTGAAATTTCAGTAAGATAAACTGCCAATTCCGTTAAAGCTGCTTCATCACCTAGCTCACTTACTTCTTCTGTTTTTTCTTCAAGAATCGTTTCGTTGACTACCTCGATCTCAGCTGTTGGTTCTTCTTCCAAAATTTCTTCTACAGTCTGTTCTACTGTTTCAGAAACTTTTTCGCTGATACTTGGCTGGATCGAAAGCCGTGCATTCTTTCGACCCATTCCTAGGAAACCTTTTTTTCCTTCTTCCAGTATTTCGATTTCGACTTGGTCTTTGGCCAAACCCAAATCAGCCAGACCTAGTTGGACAGCTTCGTCTATTGTTGCAGCTTCATAAATCGGCATTAGCATTACCTCCCCTATTATTTCCGTTTTTTCTTAGGATTCATTGCTTTCTTAAGAGCACGTTCTCTTTCGCGGATTCTCCGTGCTTCTTCTTCACGCTCTTTTCGAATTTTGAAAGGGTTGTTGATCAGCAGCGTTTGTATAACTTGGAAGGCATTGGAAACTACCCAGTATAATGAAAGACCGCTGGCTAAATTGACACCCATCACTAAAATCATTACAGGCATCACGAAATTCATGATCTTCATTGATGCATTCGATTCAATTTGACTCATGCTAGATAAATACGTACTTGCAAAAGTAAAGATTGCTGCTAAAATCGGCAAAATAAATGTTGGATCCGCGTTCCCTAAGTTCAACCATAAGAAATGCCCTTGTTTCAACTCTGGTACACGTGAAATAGATTGCCATAACGCCATCAAGATTGGCATTTGTACTAATAAAGGAAGACAACCAGCATATGGATTGACGCCATTTTCTGCATATAAACGCTGCTGCTCTTCTCTTAACTTACTTTGTGTTTCCGGATCTCTTGAACTATATTGTTGCTGCAGTGCTTTTAATTTCGGTTGTAATTCTTGCGTTTTACGCATGCTCTTTGTTTGGAAATGCATCAACGGCAATAGGATCACGCGGATGATCAGTGTAAATAAAATGATCCCTATCCCTGCATTACCAAATGACAACGCCTTGATCGCCTCAGCAAAGTAATAAACAATATAACGATCCCAAATTCCTGTACTCTGTGCGCTGACTTCCCCAGTTCCGCAACCGGATAAGACGATGACCAAACTAACGATACCGGCCATCAAAAGTAAACGTTTGTATTTCTTCACTTACTCTTTTCCTCTCTGTCGATTATTTTTGCAAGTTTTAAGACGTGGACTAAATTGGAGCGAACCTCATCATAAGTCAACCCCTTCACACTTGGTCTAGCAATCACAATAAAATCCAACTCCGGATCAATCTCTTCTTTTATAGAATAAACTGCTGCTCGGATTTTTCGTTTGACTTCATTGCGGTTTACCGCGTTGCCGACCTTTTTTCCTACAGATAAACCAACTCGAAAATGAGGCTGTCCCGGTTTTTCCAAACGGTAAACGACGAATTTGCGGTTAGCAAAAGAATCTCCCGTATGGAACACGGCTTGAAACTCTCGTTCTTTTTTTACTCGATACGCTTTTCTCATTAGTTTTCTTTCCTTTTCTATCTCTCACTTACGCTCATAATCATACCATAATTACGATTGTCCTTTCATCATTTCCCTAAAAAAGAGTATAAAAAAAACCACTGAAACCCCAGTGGCCTAAGCTGAAAGAACTTTTCTTCCTTTGCGACGACGGCTAGCTAACACACGACGTCCATTTTTAGTACTCATACGTTTACGGAATCCGTGAACTTTTTGACGTTTACGTTTATTTGGTTGGTATGTTCTTTTCATATATTCCACCTCCAAAATGTTCTTATCTATTTTATAAACACAGACATACTTTGATAGTATAACGACAAAGTAGTGATTTTGTCAATATAAAATAGAAGATCGATTGTTAAAACTTATCCACAAGATTATTTTTTTCTATGGGAATCCTATGTGGAAAAAGTTATGCACAGGGATTATCCACAGATAATAAATGGCTGGTTTTACACAGAAAACACACGTGTAAAAAAAGTAATCCACAATCAGGCGATTTCCTGTGTATTCCGTCTCCTAACTATTGGTATATCTATATTTTTTATCCACAGACGCAAGAGGAAATCTATTGGTTTTTACGAGTTTTCCACCTGTGCATTAGTGGTGTGGAAAACTTTTTTTGACAACTGTGTTTTTCTCTTTTTTCTTTTTGTCGATTGTGTGGATAATTGTAATTAAAAAATTTTTTTCTTCGGTTTCTGTGGAAAACTATTGAAAAAAATGCTAAATTAGTACTAGTTATTCACTTTTTAATGAAGGAGGAGGCCTTATATGGTATCCCTCGATGCTTTATGGAATGAATTAAAAGCAACATACCAAAAGGATTTATCGCCTGCTAGCTATAATACATGGATCGAAACAGCGAACCCTCGAACCCTTGATCAAAACCAGCTCGTTGTTGAGGTTCCTAGCAAGATTCATAAAGAATATTGGGAAAAAAACCTGGCGACAAAAATCGTTGAAGTCGGTTATATGTTATCAGGAAATGAGATTATCCCTCGCTTTATTACTGGCGAAGAAGCAGAGCAAGAAGAAGTTATAGAAGAAAAAAATCCAAAAGTTGTGGCACCTAGTCCGCTAAAAAAAGCCATGCTGAACCCTAAATATACCTTTGATACGTTTGTCATTGGTAAAGGAAACCAGATGGCTCATGCAGCAGCGCTCGTTGTAGCAGAAGATCCAGGTTCTATTTATAACCCGCTCTTCTTTTATGGAGGCGTGGGACTTGGTAAGACTCACTTGATGCATGCAATTGGTCATCAAATGCTGCAAAGTCAGCCTAATGCCAAAGTAAAATATGTAAGCAGTGAAACTTTTGCTAATGATTTCATCAATTCGATCCAAAACAAAACAGCAGAAGAGTTCCGTCAAGAATATCGAAATGTTGATTTACTGCTAGTGGATGACATTCAATTTTTTGCAGAAAAAGAAGCTACGCAAGAAGAGTTTTTCCATACTTTCAATGCCTTGTACAATGAAGGGAAACAAATCGTACTAACCAGTGATCGGTTGCCAAACGAGATTCCGAAACTGCAAGAACGCCTTGTTTCTCGCTTTGCATGGGGGCTGTCTGTTGATATTACACCGCCGGATCTTGAAACAAGAACAGCGATTTTACGTAAAAAAGCGGCGGCTGAACGTCTAGAGATCCCAGATGACACACTAAGCTACATCGCAGGACAAATTGATTCTAACATTCGTGAATTAGAAGGTGCGCTTGTTCGAGTGCAAGCTTTTGCTGCGATGAATAGTGAAGATATTTCGACTAGTCTAGCTGCAGACGCACTGAAAACGTTAAAATCAGGAAAAGGACATCCTCAATTGTCAATCCTGCAGATCCAAGAAGAAGTGGCAAAGTATTATCACATCCAATTGAAAGATCTCAAAGGAAAGAAACGCGTCAAATCTATTGTTGTTCCTAGACAAATCGCTATGTATTTGGCACGTGAGCTCACAGATAATTCTTTACCGAAAATCGGAGCTGAATTCGGTGGCAAGGATCATACAACGGTTATCCATGCTCATGAAAAAATCCAGCAGCTGATGGATTCTAGTGTCAGTATGCAAAATGAAGTATCAGAAATCAAAAACTTTTTACTAAATTAATTTGTCGATTCTATCAACTGAAAATAGCATGTGGATAAAAGAAAAAAACGTTCAAAAGTTATACACACTTTTTCCACAGCTGTTTTTTCGTTTCTCTCTTACGTTTTTTGAGTTTTCCACAGAATCAACATGCCCTATTACTTTTATTATTCTTTTTAACTAATAATAAATAAACATTCAAAGGAGATACATCATGAAAGTTACTTTAAACCGAGCTAGCTTTATGCAGGAATTGCAAACTGTTCAACGAGCTATTTCAAGCAAAACCACGATCCCTATTTTGACAGGTGTAAAAATCACACTGACACAAGAAGGTTTGACTTTGACGGGGAGCAACGCTGATATATCAATTGAAACTTTTTTGTCTGTTGAAAACGAAAAAGCAAATATGCAAATCGAATCTACTGGTTCCATTGTTTTACAAGCACGTTTCTTTAGCGAAATCATTCGGAGACTTCCTGAAGAAACATTTACTTTAGAAGTTTTAGAAAATAAACAAGTAGCGATCACTTCTGGAAAAGCGAATTTTATCGTAAATGGATTAGATGCAGATAACTATCCTCATCTTCCTGTTGTCGAAAGCCATAACCAGATGAAATTACCTGTACACGTATTGACTAAACTAATCAACGAAACAGTTTTTGCTGTCTCACAACATGAGAGTCGTCCAATCTTGACAGGTGTGCATTTCATTTTATCTGATAATTCTTTATTGGCTGTAGCTACTGATTCTCACCGTCTAAGTCAACGCGTGATTCCAGTAGAACAAGCGGCTGATCATTTTGATATTGTTATTCCTGGAAAAAGTTTGATCGAATTATCTCGCTCATTAACAAATGAAGAAGAAATCGTCGAAATCAGCATTATGGAAAACCAAGTGTTGTTCAAAACAGAAACGATGTATTTCTATTCCCGTTTGCTAGAAGGAAACTATCCTGATACCAATCGTTTGATTCCTTCAAGTTTTAATACAGAGGTTGAATTTTCTGTTCCTAGCTTTTTAGCGGCGATCGAACGGGCTTCTTTACTTTCTCATGAAGGCCGTAACAACATCGTTCGTTTATCTATTCGTCCAGATGCGGTTGTTTTATACGGAAATTCGCCAGAAATCGGGAAAGTAGAAGAAAGCTTGAGTTATACAGCAAGCAGTGGCGATCCATTAGATATTTCTTTCAATCCGGATTATATGAAAGCAGCGTTGCGTGCATTTGGAGATATGAGCATCAAAGTGAAATTTATCTCTGCTATTCGTCCATTTACATTGGAACCAACGGAAGATGGCGTTCAATTTATTCAGCTGATTACTCCTGTACGTACAAATTAACAATGATTTTCAATGTTCTTGAAAATTTAATTGAAAAGAAATAGAAAAAATAAAATTTTAAACAGAAGGCCCTAAAATCTCTTTTAAGGCTTTCTGTTTATTTTTGTTTAAATCACCTTTTTTAGATTAAATCGTCTTATATGGAAAAATATATGGATAAATTTGTTTTATTGCGAAAAAAAAGGTATAATAGAGTATACTTTTAATAATGAAAATGAGGGATGGGCATTGAAACAACAAGTCATTCTAAATACGGAATTCATGACGTTGGGCCAAATGTTGAAAGAAGTCACAGTTATCGGTAGTGGCGGACAAGCAAAATGGTATTTGGCAGAAAACACTGTGTTAGTCGATGGCGAACCAGAAAATCGTCGTGGACGCAAACTTTATCCCGGCATGATGGTTGAAGTTCCAGAAGTAGGAACTTTTTTTATGGTAAAAAAAGGAAACGACGATAATGAGGCTGAATAAGCTGTATTTAAAAAATTATCGAAATTACGAAGAGCTGAACATCGAATTTTCCAAGAACCTCGTCATCTTTTTAGGAGAAAATGCGCAAGGAAAAACGAATCTTTTGGAAAGTATCTACGTATTAGCTATGACGCGAAGTCATCGGACAAGTAGTGAGCAGGAATTGATTGGCTGGACTGACGATCAGGCGATGATTCAAGGAGAGATCACAAAAGGTTCATCCACTCTTCCATTAGAAATATTATTATCTAAAAAAGGCCGAAAAACCAAGATCAACCATATCGAACAGAAAAAGTTAAGTACTTACGTGGGACAAATGAATGTCATTTTATTTGCACCAGAAGATCTTTCTTTAGTAAAAGGCAGCCCGCAGATCAGGCGGAAGTTTTTAGATATGGAATTAGGCCAGATCAATCCAATCTATCTTTATGATCTTGTCCAATACCAAGCAATTTTGAAACAAAGAAACCAGTATTTAAAGCAATTGAATGAAAAAAAACAAACTGATTTGCTTTATTTGGATATTTTGTCCGAACAACTAGCAGCGTTTGGCAGCAAAGTATTGAAAGCAAGAGCACAGTTCGTCAAGCGATTGGAGTTTTGGGCTAATTCTTTGCATCAGCAAATCACCCATCAAAAAGAGCAGCTGGAAATCGAGTATCTCACCGCAGTCGATTCTTTAGAAACACATACGCAAGAGCAAATCCAAGAACAATTTCTCGCACTTTTGAACCAAAATAAAAAGAAAGACCTTTTTCGGGGAACAACGACAGCTGGTCCTCATCGTGACGATCTTTCCTTTTTTATTAATCAGAAAAATGTGCAGACTTATGGATCGCAAGGACAGCAAAGAACAACTGCACTAAGTGTTAAATTAGCAGAAATCGATTTGATTAAAGAAGAGACAGGGGAATATCCAATCCTTTTGTTAGATGATGTGATGAGCGAGCTGGATGATAATCGTCAACTCCATCTGCTAGAAACAATCGAAGGAAAAGTTCAAACGTTCTTAACAACAACGACACTTGACCATGTAAAAAATAAAATGACTGTTGAACCTGAGATTTTTTATGTTCAACAAGGGAAACTAAAAGGAGAAGAAACTGAATGACAGAAGAAAGAAGTTTAGTAGAACGCGCTAAAGAGTATGATGCCAGTCAGATTCAAGTACTTGAAGGACTTGAAGCCGTTCGTAAACGACCTGGCATGTATATCGGTTCGACTAGTTCTGAGGGTCTGCATCACCTTGTTTGGGAAATTGTCGATAATTCGATCGATGAAGTATTAGCAGGTTTTGCAACGAAAATCCATGTGATTATTGAAAAAGACAACAGTATCACCGTTATTGACGACGGTCGGGGGATACCTGTAGATATCCAGGCAAAAACTGGACGTCCTGCAGTTGAAACGGTCTTTACTGTTTTACATGCTGGAGGAAAATTCGGCGGTGGTGGGTACAAAGTTTCTGGTGGACTTCACGGAGTAGGATCTTCTGTTGTTAACGCGCTTTCTACACAGCTTGATGTCAAAGTATACAAAGAAGGAAATGTGTACTATCAAGAATATCGTCGTGGAGCTGTAGTGGACGACTTAAAGATTATCGAACAAACGGATCGCCATGGAACAACGGTTCACTTTACGCCAGACCCTGAAATTTTTACAGAGACAACTGAGTTTGATTTTTCAAAATTGGCTACCCGGATCCGTGAACTTGCTTTCTTGAACCGCGGGATGCGTATATCGATTGAAGACAAACGAGAAGAAGAACCAGTCATCAATGAATACCATTATGACGGCGGGATCAAAAGTTATGTCGAATACTTGAATGCAAACAAAACCGTGATTTTTCCAGAACCTGTATATTTGGAAGGTGAACAGCAAGATATCGCAGTTGAAGTCTCTATGCAATATACAGACGGCTACCATTCCAATATCATGAGTTTTGCCAACAATATCCATACGTATGAAGGCGGAACACATGAATCAGGATTCAAGACTGCTTTAACTCGTGTGATCAATGATTATGCCCGAAAACAAAAGCTGATGAAAGAAAATGACGACAACTTGACCGGTGAAGACGTGCGAGAAGGATTGACAGCTGTTATTTCTATCAAGCATCCTGACCCTCAATTCGAAGGACAAACAAAAACAAAATTGGGCAATTCCGAAGTACGGACAGTCACTGATCGGTTATTTAGCGAACATTTCATGAAATTCTTGCTGGAAAACCCAAGTGTGGGCCGTCAAATTGTTGAAAAAGGATTACTAGCTTCCAGAGCTCGTCTAGCAGCGAAACGTGCGCGTGAAGTAACGAGACGTAAAGGTGCTTTAGAGATTAGTAATCTGCCAGGAAAATTAGCGGACTGCTCTAGCAACGATCCTGAAAAATGCGAATTGTTCATCGTCGAAGGAGATTCGGCCGGCGGATCAGCTAAGCAAGGTCGTAATCGAGAGTTTCAAGCCATCTTGCCTATTCGTGGGAAAATCTTGAATGTTGAAAAAGCAAGCATGGACAAGATCTTGGCAAATGAAGAGATCCGGTCTTTATTTACTGCTATGGGTACAGGGTTTGGAGAAGATTTTGATGTATCGAAAGCTCGCTACCACAAATTAGTTATCATGACTGATGCCGATGTCGACGGCGCGCATATCCGTACATTGCTGCTGACTCTTTTTTATCGTTACATGCGTCCTATTGTTGAAGCTGGATACGTCTATATTGCTCAGCCACCTTTATACGGGGTAAAACAAGGGAAGAATATTACGTATGTACAACCAGGAAAAAATGCAGAAGAAGAGTTGAAACAAGTCGTTGCTTCACTTCCTGCCTCACCAAAACCAAGCGTTCAGCGTTATAAAGGACTTGGAGAAATGGATGATCATCAACTATGGGAAACAACTATGGACCCAAGCAATCGGATGATGGCCCGCGTCAGTGTGGACGATGCTATTGCAGCAGATCAGATATTTGAAATGTTGATGGGGGATCGAGTAGAACCCCGTCGTGCATTCATCGAGGAAAATGCACACTATGTGAAGAACTTAGATATTTAATCATGAAGGAGGAAAAAGAATGAGTGAAGAAATCAGAGAAAACATCCATGATGTCAATCTAACCAGCGAAATGAAAGACTCCTTCATCGATTATGCGATGAGTGTTATTGTCGCACGTGCACTTCCTGATGTCAGAGATGGTCTAAAACCCGTTCACCGCCGTATTTTATACGGCATGAACGAATTAGGTGTAACACCGGATAAAGCCCATAAAAAATCTGCCAGAATCGTCGGAGATGTCATGGGTAAATACCATCCTCATGGAGACAGTGCGATCTATGAGTCAATGGTACGGATGGCACAGCCATTCAGCTACCGTTATATGCTAGTGGATGGTCATGGAAACTTTGGTTCTGTTGACGGTGACGGTGCCGCTGCTATGCGTTATACCGAAGCACGGATGAGTAAAATCGCTACAGAAATGCTGCGTGATATCAATAAGAACACTGTTGATTTCCAAAGCAACTATGATGATACAGAAAAAGAACCAGTTGTACTACCTGCTCGCTTCCCGAATCTTTTAGTGAACGGAACAACGGGGATCGCCGTAGGTATGGCCACGAATATCCCACCTCATAACTTGTCTGAGGTAGTAGCGGCTATCGATTTGCTGATGGATAATCCTGATGTGACGACCAATGAATTGATGGAAGTATTACCTGGACCAGATTTTCCAACAGGTGGTTTGGTTATGGGAAAATCAGGAATCCGAAGAGCGTATGAAACAGGTAAGGGTTCTATTACCGTACGTGCAAAAGTTGAGATTACTGAGATGCCAAATGGTAAAGAACGGATCATCGTGACAGAATTGCCTTATATGGTCAATAAAGCAAAATTGATCGAACGGATTTCTGAACTGCACAGAGACAAGCGTATCGAAGGGATCACAGATTTGCGGGACGAATCTTCCCGTGAAGGTATGCGGATCGTCATTGACATCCGTCGTGACGCCAGCGCATCTGTTATCTTGAATAACTTATATAAATTGACATCCTTGCAAAATTCATTTGGATTCAATATGTTGGCGATCGAAAAAGGTGTGCCGAAAGTTTTGAGCTTGAAACAAATTCTTGAAAACTATATCGAACATCAGCGCGAAGTCATCACAAGACGGACAGTCTTTGAAAAAGAAAAAGCAGAAGCAAGGGCACACATTTTAGAAGGTTTGCGTATTGCTTTGGATCATATCGATGAAATCATTGCGATTATCCGCGGGTCTAAATCAGATGACGAAGCAAAAGCGACGATGATCGAACGGTTCGATTTATCCGATCGCCAGTCTCAAGCTATTTTAGATATGCGTTTACGCCGATTGACCGGTTTGGAACGGGAAAAAATCGAAAATGAATACCAAGAACTCTTAAAACTGATTGAAGATTTAACTGACATTCTGGCAAGACCAGAACGTGTTACAGAAATCATCAAGAATGAATTAGCAGACTTGAATCAACGATTTGGTGATAAACGACGCACAGAATTACTAGTCGGTGAGGTCTTAAGTCTGGAAGATGAAGATTTAATCGAAGAAGAAGAAATCGTTATTACATTGACAAACAATGGTTACATCAAACGTTTGGCAAATAATGAATTCAGAGCTCAACGAAGGGGTGGACGTGGTGTCCAAGGAATGGGTATCCACAATGACGACTTCGTCAAAAATCTGGTTTCTTGTTCTACCCATGATACATTGTTATTCTTTACGAATAACGGAAAAGTGTATCGGGCAAAAGGATACGAAATTCCAGAATACGGGCGCACAGCCAAAGGAATACCAATTATCAATTTACTAGGTATCGATTCGAGTGAAAGCATCCAGGCAATCATTGCGGTGACGGGAGAAGCAGAAGAAGGCCACTATCTCTTCTTTACGACGCGTCAAGGTACAGTAAAACGTACTTCTGTCACTGCTTTTGCTAACATCCGAAGTAATGGTCTGATCGCAATTGGTTTGAAAGAAGACGATGAGCTCGTCAATGTGCTACTGACAGATGGTCAATCTAATATCATTATCGGAACACATAACGGCTACTCTGTCACTTTCAAAGAAGAAGCAGTCCGCGATATGGGACGTACAGCTTCCGGGGTCAGAGGGATACGCCTGCGTGAGGAAGATTATGTCGTTGGGGCAGCCTTAATGAAGGAAAATCAAGAAGTATTAGTGATCACAGAAAAAGGTTACGGAAAACGGACAAAAGTATCGGAATATCCAGTGAAAGGCCGCGGAGGTAAAGGGATCAAAACGGCGAACATCACTGAAAAAAATGGTCCACTAGCTGGATTGACCACTGTTTCTGGAGATGAAGACATCATGCTGATTACAGATAAAGGTGTCATTATCCGTTTCAACGTATCGACTGTTTCTCAAACTGGACGTTCAACATTAGGCGTACGTTTGATGAAGATGGAAGCTGATACGAAAGTTGTCACGATGGCAGCAGTCGAACCAGAAGCTGCAGAACAAACAGTTGAAGAACAAGGATCAGAAGAATAACCATCAAGACTAATTGTGTAAGCGAGCAAGAATGACCGATTAAAAAATCTGGTTATTCCTGCTGGCTTTTTTGATTAGTTGAATTTCTCTTAAAATATTCGAAACTGTTCATTCTGTATTGCTTTTGACCAAAATAGAGTGTATAATCAGAGCTTGTGAGTAGTCTAATTAATTAGATAACTCTCCTTGCTCTTAGGAACCTAAGAGCCGAAAGTCCACAGGGAGGTGAATATCAATGGAAAACACGAAATATGAAATCATGTACATTATTCGTCCAAACATTGATGAAGAAGCAAAAACTGCTTTAATCGAACGTTTCGATGCAATCTTGAAAGATAACGGAGCAGAAGTTATCGAATCAAAAGATTGGGAAAAACGCCGTTTCGCTTATGAAATGAACGGTTACCGTGAAGGTATCTATCACATCGTTAAAGTATCTTCTCCATCATCAGCAAATGCTGTCAATGAATTTGACCGTCTTGCTAAAATCAACGACGATATCATTCGTCACATGATTGTTAAAGAAGAAGCTTAATTGTTGTTTCATGTGAAACAATAGAAAACGATGAGAGGAGATGACTATTTTGATTAATAATGTTGTATTAGTTGGACGTCTGACGAAAGATCCAGATTTGCGTTACACAGCAAGTGGTACGGCAGTCGCAACATTTACTTTGGCTGTGAATCGTAATTTTACAAACCAAAGCGGCAATCGAGAGGCTGATTTTATCAACTGTGTGATTTGGCGCAAATCAGCAGAAACTTTAGCAAACTATGCTCGTAAAGGAACACTTTTAGGTGTTACTGGACGTATCCAAACTCGTTCTTATGATAATCAGCAAGGACAACGTGTATACGTGACAGAAGTAGTAGCTGACAACTTCCAATTGCTGGAAAGTCGTTCTGCATCTGAAAATCGCCAACAAAGCGGCGGATTCCAAAGTTCTGGTCAATCAGCTGGCGGATTTGGCGGAAACAATAACTCTAATCAAACATCTCAATCATCCAACGGTATGCCTGATTTCGACCGTGATACTTCTGACCCATTCGGCTCAAGTTCAACGATCGACATTTCAGACGATGATTTACCATTCTAAACGAATTTGATAGGAGGGAAATAGAATGGCACAACAAAGAAGAGGCGGACGTAAACGTCGTAAAGTAGACTACATTGCTGCTAACCATATTGAATATATCGATTATAAAGATATCGAATTACTAAAAAGATTTATTTCAGAACGCGGTAAAATCTTGCCACGTCGTGTAACTGGTACAGGCGCTAAAAACCAACGTAAAATTACTGTTGCAATCAAACGCGCTCGTATCATGGGCTTGCTACCTTTCGTTAGCGAAGACTAATAAATCCTAGGAATTGAATGACTGATCCTTTTGATCAGCTATTCAATTCCTTTTTTTCTGTAAAAATAACCTCTATTCGTTTAGTCGCTCGAATGACGAAAGTTATGGTAAAATCAAATTAGTCATATATGGGAGGAAAATTATGGAAAATAAAAACAATCATTTATCCCCGAAACCTCTCTTCCTTATCCTGTTTATATTAATCGAAGTATTGGTAGTCTTAATTTTACCATTTCGTTTTGTTAGCGCTTCGGTCATTCTATTGATGAATTTATGGGGTGTTCGCTATTGGTTGAAAATGAAACGTTGGCTTATTTTAAATAAACGTGAAAAAATCCAGCAGGCTTCGACTGTAGCTGAAACCAATCTAGCTTATGTCTCAGAAGTCATGCCTGTAGGAGTGATTGCTTATCAGCCATCAAGCCAAAAAATCGAATGGCTCAATCCATTAGCATTGAAAATCAAAGATCAAAGTGGATTAACAGAGGAAGAATTGCTAGATACTTTTTTTACTGCAAAAGAAAAAAAGAAAAACCAAGTCTATCTAGCAGATAAAACATTTCAGTTTGATATGGATACAGTAAAGGGTGTTGTTTATTTTAATGATATTACCCAAAACCAGTTGTTAAAACTCCATCAGACGAACAGTCAGCCGGTGATTGGTATTTTATCTATTGATAACTATGCAGATGCCATTGATAAATTGGATGACAAAGAGATTTCTTATCTGAACTCTTTCGTCACTACACTAGTTTCTGACTGGATGAATGAATACCATGTCTTTTTCAAAAGAATCAACGCAGAACGGTTTTTCTTCGTAGCACAGATGATCGATCTGAAAAAGATGATGGATAAAAAATTTGATTTGCTGGATCGCTTTCGAGCAGAAGCTGAAAAACAGAGCTCGCCTATCACCCTTAGTATGGGGATTGCTTATGGCTCAAGAACCCTCGATGAAATCGGTGGAGAAGCTCAGAATAATTTAGATGTTGCTTTAGTCCGTGGAGGCGACCAAGTTGTCGTGAAAGAGGTAAAAGAAGGAGCAAAACCTTTTTATTATGGGGGGAAATCTGCTAAGAATGTCAAACGCACGCGTGTTCGTTCTCGAGCGATGAGTACCGCTTTGCGTCGGATTTTTGATGAAACAGGCGATGTGTTTATCATGGGGCACAAATTTCCGGATATGGATGCTTTGGGCTCTGCTTTTGGTGTCAGTTGTCTGGCACGCTTCAACCAGAAAAAAGCTTACATCGTTATCAACGAGAACGAGATCATTCCAGATGTAGAACGGTGTCTTGAAGAAATCCATAAGCATCCTGAATTAGAAATGCAACTAATCTCTCCAGAACGTGCCATAGAGCTGAAAAAAGAAGAGGACCTCCTCGTGATGGTGGATTACCATAAACCTTCTCTATCGATCTCTCAGGGCCTATATGAGCAATTTGATAAGATTGTGATCATTGATCACCATCGTCGTGGGGAAGAGTTTCCAAGTAAACCTCTGCTGACTTATATCGAATCTTCAGCTTCTTCAGCTTCAGAGCTAGTTTCTGAGCTGATCCAATATCAAAGCAGCAAAACAAATCGCTTAGATCGTTTTGAGGCCACATTATTGCTTGCAGGGATGGTTGTAGATACAAATAGTTTCAATGTCCGTACAACTGCACGAACTTTTGACGTTGCCAGCTATTTAAGGTCTTGTGGAGCAGACGCATCCTTAGTACAATATTTATTGAGCTCGGATTTAGCGACATACTTGGAGATCAGCAATTTGATTGCTGGAAGCGACTATGTGACTTCTGATATTGTTGTGGCGGCAGGGACAGACGAAAAAGAGTATAATAGTGTTATAGCAGCAAAAACAGCAGATACATTGCTTTCGATGATCAATATCAATGCAGCTTTCGTCATTACGAAGCGGACAGACGGCTTGATTGGGATCAGTGCCAGAAGTACTGGCACGATCAACGTCCAAATCATCATGGAATCCTTAGGGGGCGGAGGACACTTCACAAACGCAGCTACTCAACTGGAAAATACGACAGTTGAGGAAACAAAACAGAAGCTATTTGCTGCAATCAAAGAAAATATGAATCAAATATATGATAAGGAGTAATCCAAATGAAAGTAATTTTTTTACAAGATGTAAAAGGAAAAGGTAAAAAAGGGGACATCAAAGAAGTTCCAGCAGGTTATGCACAAAATTATCTAATCAAAAATAACTTGGCAAAAGAAGCAACGAAAAGCAGTATCAGTCAGTTAGCAGGACAAAAGAAAGCGCAAGAAAAACACGAAGCTGAAATCTTGGAAGAAGCTAAAAAGTTAAAAGAATTCTTGGAAAAAGAAGATACTGTAGTCGAATTGAAGGCGAAAGCAGGGGAAGATAGCCGTTTGTTTGGTTCGATCCCTTCAAAACAAATTGCTGAAGGGTTAAACAAACAATACAAAATCAAATTAGATAAACGAAAAATCGAATTAGAAAATCCGATCCGTTCACTAGGCTACACAAACGTACCTGTTAAGCTTCATCATGAGGTGACGGCTACGATCAAAGTTCATGTCGTACAAGAATAACAAATCTTGATAGCGATGTTCAGCTGGTAAGTATAACCAGAAGGAGAAAAGACAAACCGAAATTTATCTGAGAAAACAGCTGCAGCAATGAAAGCAAAAGCTGCAAATCGATTTCAGATTGATTTCGGTTTCTTTTTTGGGAACAGCAAAATAGCATAAAGAAAACGAGTATAATAAAAGAGAACTATTTTTTTATTACACTTTCGGTACGAATGATGACTTTTCTCTCATTTTCTTGTAAAATGAAGCAATTGAAGACAAGGAGCGATACGTATGAATGAAGTGTGGCAGGATCGAATCCCACCGCAAAATATTGAAGCTGAACAAGCGGTTTTAGGCTCTGTTTTTCTTGACGCAGAAACGATCATTGATGCCATGGAGTACATAGAGCCAAAAGACTTTTATCGTCGCGGCCATCAAATTATTTTTGAGACAATGATCGAGTTAAATGATCGTAATGAAGCGATTGACGTGGTTACTGTCAAAGACCGGCTGGAACAAGCCAATTTGTTAGAAGATGCCGGTGGTTTAAGCTATCTCTCAGACTTGGCATTAGCAGTTCCGACAGCAGCAAATATCGTCTACTATGCGAAAATCGTTGAAGAAAAATCATTGCTGCGTACATTGATCCAGACAGCAACAGGAATCGTTACGAAAGGATTCGAGCAAGGTGAAGAAGTTCAAACAATTTTAGATGATGCCGAACGCAGTATCTTGGAGGTTTCGGAAAAAAGAAATCGAAGCGGCTTTTTATCTATTGCTGAAGTACTGAACTCCACGATTGAAAATATCGATCGACTAGCTCAAAACAATGAAGAAATCACAGGTCTACCAACTGGCTATCAAGGTCTGGACAAAATGACAGCAGGTTTCCAGCCCGAAGAACTAATCATTCTTGCTGCACGTCCAGCGGTAGGTAAAACAGCGTTCGCATTGAATATTGCTCAAAATGTAGGAACAAAAACAGATCGTTCTGTTGCGATATTCAGTCTGGAAATGGGGGCAGAATCTCTTGTAAATCGGATGCTTTGTGCAGAAGGTTCGATTGAGGCCAGCCATTTACGTACAGGTCAGCTTTCGGAAGAAGAATGGTCGAATCTGATCGTTGCGATGGGGAGTCTTTCTCGAGCAAATATTTTTATCGATGATACACCAGGGATCAAAATCTCTGAAATCCGTGCGAAATGTCGGAAACTAGCGCAAGAAAAAGGCAATCTAGGCTTGATATTGATCGATTATTTGCAGTTGATTGAAGGTAACGGTAAAGAGAACCGTCAACAAGAAGTATCAGATATCTCTCGCCAACTGAAAAAACTGGCGAAAGAGCTGAAAGTACCTGTCATTGCTCTTTCACAGTTATCTCGTGGAGTAGAACAGCGACAAGACAAACGACCAGTGCTAAGTGATATTCGTGAATCCGGATCAATTGAACAAGATGCGGACATCGTAGCCTTCTTGTATCGAGATGATTATTATGAAAGAGAAGGCGGAGATGACGATGATGGAAACGAGCCAAAAAATGACAACGTCATCGAAGTCATCATCGAGAAGAACCGAAGCGGTGCACGAGGAACAGTTGAACTACTGTTTATCAAAGAATACAATAAGTTTTCGTCGCTTTCGCCAAGAGAAGAATTTTAAAGAAGAGGTTGTGAAAGAGGCGTTCAGCCTTGCACAATGACTAAGAGCACTCGTATAAGATGCGACGAGTAACTGCAAGAGTGACTAGAGCACTTAATTAAAACAGATCTCCAAAGGGATTGTGACAAAAGTCTTGTCACAGTCCCTTTTTCCGAATAAACGGTGTTCAATCAGCTGACCCTTGGTATTAGCTCAGCAAACGTCAAAATATGAGGAACTATTTTGACGTTTGTTTCTCTAATACTCAGGTCAAAACGCTGATCTTACGACCTCTTTTCCTTAAACGGTGTTCTCCTGCCAACTCCTCGGTCACAAATCACAATATTCATCAAACATGAGAAGCTGTTTTTTGAAATTGTTCCTTGTAACTCGGAGCTGAACGGCAGGCTCACAACCTCTTTCTTAAACAGTGTTCAAAAGCTTGCATCTGCGGTAATAAGCCCAACCAAACGAAAAATATGAGAAGCTATTTTTGTTTGGCTGTTCTTATTACTTGATGCAGGACAGCTTTTTCACAACCTCTGATTCACGGTGTTCCAAAAGTAGCTTCTTCGAAAAATAAGTCGAAATTTCACAAAAATTTGAGAAGCAATTTTCATACATTCCTTCTTATTTCTTGAAGCTGACCACTTCTGTTACAACCTTTTTTTTAACAATCACTCTAAAACGATAAAAGTTCGTTTTTTAAGCGTTTTTATAAAATAAAAATAAAAATCATTCGATTTTATTTGAAATATGTATCTATTATTGATACAATGGTTCAGGATTAAATAATATAGAACGAGGTGTTCACATGTCATCTGTAGTAGTAGTAGGTACGCAATGGGGCGATGAAGGGAAAGGAAAAATCACAGACTTTCTCAGTGAAAATGCTGAAGTGATTGCACGGTACCAAGGTGGCGACAATGCAGGGCACACAATTAAGTTTAACGGTGTGACTTATAAACTGCATTTGATTCCTTCTGGGATTTTTTATAAAGACAAGATCAGTGTGATCGGAAACGGTGTTGTAGTCAATCCTAAATCATTGGTCAAAGAATTAGCTTATTTACATGAAAAGGGTGTAGAAACAAGTAATTTGCGTATTTCTGACCGCGCGCACGTAATCTTGCCTTACCATATCAAATTGGACCAATTACAAGAAGATGCTAAGGGCGAAAATAAGATTGGTACAACGATTAAAGGAATCGGACCTGCCTATATGGATAAAGCAGCTCGTGTAGGTATCCGTATTGCAGACTTATTAGATAAAGAAATTTTTGAAGAACGTCTTCGTTTGAATCTAGATGACAAAAACCGTCAATTTGTAAAAATGTTTGATTCAGAACCACTTGATTTTGACGATATTTTTGAAGAATATTATGAATACGGACAACAAATCAAACAATACGTCACAGATACTTCCGTTATCTTGAATGATGCCTTGGATGCAGGCAAACGCGTGTTGTTTGAAGGCGCACAAGGTGTAATGCTGGATATCGACCAGGGAACTTATCCTTTTGTTACTTCTTCTAACCCAGTAGCCGGCGGGGTAACAATCGGAAGCGGTGTAGGGCCTTCAAAAATCAATAAAGTTGTCGGCGTCTGCAAAGCCTATACGTCACGTGTCGGTGATGGACCATTTCCAACTGAATTATTTGATGAAACAGGAGAACAAATCCGCGAAGTAGGACGAGAATACGGTACGACAACTGGTCGTCCGCGTCGTGTCGGCTGGTTTGATTCTGTAGTTATGCGCCATTCTAAACGAGTTTCAGGTATTACCAACCTATCTTTAAACTCGATCGATGTATTAAGTGGATTGGAAACAGTAAAAATTTGTACGGCTTATGAATTAGATGGCGAACTAATCTACCACTATCCAGCAAGCTTGAAAGAGTTGAACCGCTGCAAACCAATCTATGAAGAATTGCCAGGCTGGTCAGAAGACATTACAGGATGCAAAACACTAGCAGAACTGCCAGAAAACGCACGTAACTATGTACGTCGTATCTCAGAGCTTGTTGGTGTACGTATCTCAACATTTTCTGTCGGTCCTGATAGAACACAAACAAACATCTTAGAAAGCGTCTGGGCGCAAATCTAAGGATAAAAACGACGACTGAATCAGGACGTTCTTACCAGAGCGAGTCGAAGTGTTTATCTATACGATAATAATAACTTGAAGAGGAAGTGAAAGAGACGTTTAGCCTTATTGCCGATAGGCTGTCTCTTGAACACTGTTTATTCAGAATAAGGGACTGTGACAAAAAACGTGTCACAGTCCCTTATTTTGAATAAACGGTGTTCAAAAGCTTGCATCTACGGCACTAAGCCCAATCAGATGAAAAATATGGAGTGCTATTTTTATCTGATTGTTTTTACCGCTTGATGCAGAGCAGCTTTTTCACAACCTCTCCACTAAACGGTGTTCTCCTGCCAACTCCTCGGTCACAAGTCACAATATTCAACAAACATGAGAAGCTGTTTTTTGAAATTGTTCCTTGTGACTCGGAGCTAAACGGCAGGCTCACAACCTCTTGGTAAACGGTGTTCAATCAGCTGACCCTCGGTATTAGCTCAAAAAACGGCAAAATATGAGGAACTATTTTTTCCGTTTTTTTCTCTAATACTCAGGTCAAAACGCTGATTTCACAACCTCTGATTCACGGTGTTCCAGAAGTAGCTTCTACGGAAATAAGCCGAAATTTCACAAAAATTTGAGAAGCAATTTTCGTAAATTCCTTCTTATTTCTTGAAGCTGACCACTTCTGTCACAACCTCTTATTTTGATTAGAACTTGCGAAAATAAACCGGTTAAAGTGTGTCTAGCGCAAGAGATTTGCTATAATAGACGATAAGGGTAAAATGTAACGAGAAGGGGTTGAAAAATGTGTATCAAATTGTAACAGATTCTTGTTGTGATCTGCCATACCATGTATTAGCAAAAGAAAAAGTTGATTTTTTATCAATGAATCTCCAATTGAATGATCAAGAGTTAGTAGATGACCTCGGAAAGACATTCAATTATGACCGCTACATGAATCAGCTGAAAAATGGTGCGATGCCTACGACATCACAAATCAATGTTGGCCGATATTTAGAATTTTTCCGTTCTTATGCGGAAAAACAGATTCCTGTTTTATATGTGGCTTTTTCCAGTGGATTAAGCGGCTCTTACAGTAGTGCGCTTCAAGCGGTTGAATTGCTGAAGGAAGAATATGAAGACCCTGAGATCTATGTTTTTGATACAAAAGCTGCAAGTATTGGGGAAGGGCTTTTAGTATTGGAAGCTGTAAGATTGAAAAAAGAAGGTAAAAGCATCGAAGAAACCCTAGAGTGGCTGGAAAGTAATTATTTGAAAGTCCATTCATGGGTAACAGTAGACGATCTGAAATATCTAGAACGAGGCGGTAGGATTTCCAAAGCAAGTGCTACTCTTGGCAGTCTATTGAGTGTAAAGCCTATTATTACGGTGGATAAAGAAGGAAGGCTGACGAATGTTGACAAAGTTCGAGGAAGAAACAAGTCGATCCAGACAATCGTCAATGAGACGGTAAAAACAATCGTTGCACCACTTGATCAAATCGTTTATGTGGCTTACGCTGGGGATCTAGAGAGCGCGGAGAAGGCAAAACGGCTTTTGGAAGAGCAGATAAAGATGAAAGATGTGAAGCTTTATCCCTTAGGACCAACGATCGCCAGTCACACAGGCTATGGCTGTATCGCGATTTTTTCGATGGGAATCAGTCGATAAAAGCAGTAACTCATTCTGTAAAAAAGCCCAGAAATTGATTGTAACAAAAACAGCGACCTCTAAGAGATAGGATGCTCATCTATCTTTTAAGAGTCGCTGTTTTTTTATTTTTTAAGCTAAATAAGCCATTATGCCCATAACTCGTTCAATTGTTTTTGAATATCTGTGTTTTCCAAGAATTCATCATATGTCGTATCAGCTCGATCGATCACACCTTTATCCGAAACGGCAATGATGCGGTTTGCCAATGTTTGGATAAATTGATGGTCATGAGACGCAAATAAGATTGAGCCAGTAAATGCCATCAAGCCGTCATTCAATGCTGTGATTGATTCTAAGTCTAAATGGTTCGTTGGATCATCTAATACAAGTACGTTAGCTTTCGAAAGCATCATTTTTGAAAGCATGCAGCGGACTTTCTCTCCACCAGATAAAACATTCACTGGTTTCAATACTTCTTCACCAGAAAACAACATTCTTCCTAAGAAGCTTCTTAAGAAGGTGTTATCATCTTCTTCTTTACTTGCATATTGGCGCAACCAGTCTAAAATCGTTAGATCCGTATCGAATTCTTTCGTTGTATCCTTTGGTAAATAAGAATGACTTGTTGTTACTCCCCAACGTACTGTCCCAGTATCTGGTGTAAGTTCACCCATAATAACTTTGAATAGCGTTGTTGTTGTTATATCATTTTCTGCGACGAAAGCGACCTTGTCTTCTTTGCTCAAATTAAAAGATATATCATCTAAAATTTTCTTTCCATCAATCGTTACACTTACATTTTCTACCTGCAATAAGTCGTTTCCGATCTCACGTTCAGGTTTGAATCCAACAAATGGGTAACGTCTAGAAGAAGGTTGGATATCGTCTAAAGTAATTTTTTCAAGCATTTTTTTACGTGAAGTTGCTTGTTTTGATTTTGATGCATTCGCACTAAAGCGAGCAATGAATTCTTGGAGCTCTTTGATTTGTTCTTCTTTTTTGGCATTTGCATTCGCTTGGAGCTTAGCCGCCAATTGACTAGATTCCAACCAAAAATCATAATTTCCTACATAAAGTTTGATTTTACCAAAATCCAGATCCGCCATATGTGTACATACTTTGTTCAAAAAGTGACGGTCATGAGAGACAACAATCACAGTATTTTCAAAATTGATCAAAAATTCTTCCAACCAATTGATCGATTGGATATCCAGACCGTTTGTTGGTTCGTCTAGTAAAAGAACGTCAGGTTTACCAAATAGTGTTTGTGCTAACAATACTTTTACCTTTTGTCCGCCAGTCAATTCACTCATTTGCTGATGGTGCAATTCTTCAGGGATGTTCAGACCTTGTAGTAAAACAGCTGCTTCTGGTTCTGCTTCCCATCCATTAAGCTCTGCAAATTCTCCTTCTAATTCAGCTGCTCGAATACCATCTTCGTCAGTGAAATCTTCTTTCATGTAAATCGCATCTTTTTCTTTCATCACTTCATACAGACGCTTGTGTCCCATGATGACTGTTTCAAGTACAGTATAGTCTTCATAGTCGTAATGGTTCTGTTTCAATACGGCCATCCGTTCATCTGGTCCCATAGTAACGGAACCTGTGGAAGGCTGCAGATCCCCTGATAACACTTTAAGGAACGTTGATTTACCTGCACCATTTGCACCAATCAAGCCATAGCAGTTTCCGGGGGTAAATTTAATATTCACATCATCAAATAGTTTGCGGTCTGAAAAGTGCAAACTCACATCATTTACAGTAATCAATTTTTTTCCTCACTTTTATCATTATTAGTTTTTGACAAGTCTTATAGAATTATATAGGGGAAAGGTAAAAGATTCAAGGCAATAGAACATTCTTTGTGTTTCACGTGAAACAGAATGAAGAAAATAAACGTAAAAGAGGAGTAGAAATAGCTGCTATAGGATTTTTTAGTTTGCAACAGCATAATTTTTGACGTTATTTATAAGAGGGAGTACTATAAAACTGTAAAAGAAATGAAAGAAGGATTGAAAATGGATGAAAAAAGAACTACCGACTGGGGCTCATTGATTTTAGGGATTTTATTTGTACTTGTCTCATTGTTATCATTTCAAGACCCTGTCGGAAATTTAGTTGCAATTGTAGTAGTTTTTGCGATTTTTGCCTTTATTAAAGGGATATTTGAACTTTTTGTACGTAATAGATTAAAAGAGCTAACAGGATATAAAGGAAAGATGCCCTTAATAATCGGGATCATCGATATTCTAGTTGGCGTCTTTTTCTTATTCAATATTGGTGCAGGAGTCGCAGCATTACCTTTTGTTTTTGCAGTATGGTTTATTGCTGATTCCGTTTTAGCGTTATTTACTGCTGATTTGGCAAGAGGAGTAAGCGAAGGATATTATTGGTTTACGGTCATCGTCAATATCTTAGGAATTTTATTAGGTATTTTCTTATTGTTTAATCCAATTTCTTCTGCGTTGACATTAAGCTTTTTAGTTGGATTCTATTTTATGTTATTTGGTATCACACATATCGTCTATGCATTTAGATAAGCAAAATCAAACAAATAAAAAAGCCGGCTTCCGATTACAGTTTTACTGTTGTAATTGGAAGCTGGCTTTTTTATCATGGACAAATATGCACGAGGTGATTTTTAGGTGTCGAGACAAATTTATGCAAAAATGTGAGAAGCTATATACACAAATTGTATCTTAATACTCGAAGTATAGCGCAGTTGTCACAACCTCTTGATACACGGTGTTTAAAAGCTTGCATCTGCGGTAATAAGCCCAACCAAACGAAAAATAGGAGGAGCTATTTTTGTTTGGCTGTTCTTATTACTTGATGCAGACCAGCTTTTTCACAACCTCTGATAAACGGTGCTCCACCTGCTGCTTCTCGGTAATAAGATCGCCGTCCTAGAAAATATGAGGAACTATTTTCTGTCCATCGTTCTTATTACTCGAAGCATAGCGCAGTTTTCACAACCTCTTTTCATATAATTCATTCAATACTGGCAAATCATGGACTTCATATTTTTCTTTGAATGCTTGGATTTCTTCTTCAGAATATTTTCTTGGATCTAAATGCAGATCTTCTACTGGCAATGGGCGCTTGTTATTGATCTTCACATCGATTACTACAGGACGATCTGATTTTGCAGCTGCATCAAAGGCAAATCGAAGTTGCGAGTATTCTGTGACTGTAAAGCTATTTGCCCCGAGCGCTTCTCCAACTTTACCGAAATCTGCATCTTCTAAAAATACACCAAATTTCTTTTGTTCCGTATCTTCTTGTTCTGCTTCGATGAAACCAAAAGAATCATTCGAAAAGACAACATTAATAATTGGAAGCTGATATTTGACTTGAGTAATGATATCTTGCATGACCATAGCAAATCCGCCATCACCACTTAAGGTAAATACTTGTTTTTCTGGGTAGCTTAGTTGTGCGGCAATTCCTCCTGGCACACCATTACCCATAGTTGCGAACCATCCAGATGTCGTATGTTTTTGTTTACCGTTCATATTCAATAAACGAATAGAATGGATAGTCGTGTTACCGACATCTGTGACGAAAATCGCATCGTCTTCAGCAATACGATTGATTTCTTTATAGACAGCCTCTGGACGAATCGGTTCTTCCTCTCGATCTTCAAAAGATTTCAACCAATTTACCCATTTTTCTTTATTTTCTTGATTTGCTAGGTACCAGCTATCAGCAGGGCGAGCATCCCCTAACTCGACAAGTCTTTGCAAAGCTGTGTTTGCATCACCGAGGATCGACAAAGATGTTTCATGGCGTCGTCCAAATTTTGACGCATCGATATCGATTTGGATAAATTCAGCAGTTGGATTAAAAAATGCACGTCCAAATGGGAAGTCGCTACCGACAAATAAGATCAGATCGGCTTCTGCCAATGCTTCATTTCCGGGTTTAGTAGCGACACGTCCAGCAAAACCAAGAAAGTTTTCATAATCATCAGGAATAATTCCTTTTGCTAGAACGGAAGCGACAATAGGAACTGAAAAATGTTCTGAGAATTTTTTGATTTGCGGAAATCCGTTTCGCGTTCCTTGACCAACATAAAGAACTGGTTTTTTTGCTTTTTCAAGATAAGGCAAAGCAGCTAGCAAATCTTTTTCTTCTGGTAATATCACACTTGTTTTGTGAGTGTGAGCGGTGGAGAAAGGTTGTTCGTCAATTTCTTCAAAACCAAGATCAACAGGGATAGTCACGATAGCCACGCCTTTATGCTCATAGGCGGCTTTAATGGCTTCATCTACGACATGCGGAAGACTTTGTGGTGTCATGACTGTACGATTGTATACGCTGACATCTGCGAAAATAGGATTTTCATTTAGTTCCTGGAAAGAGTTATAGTTCATGGATGTAGAAGCAACTTGTCCTAAGAACGCTACTAGAGGCACATGGTCCATCTGTGCATCATACAAACCATTGATCAAATGTGTCGCACCAGGTCCTGCAGAGCCGAAGACAGCGCCGACTTTCCCCGTTAATTTTGCATCTGCAGCGGCTGCGAGTGCGCCGACTTCTTCATGACGAACTTGAATGTAGTTGATTTCGGTTTTTTCTTGATATAGCGCATCCATAATTGAATTGAAAGATCCTCCGGGAATGCCATAAATATGGTCGATACCCCAGCTTTCAAGAACTTTTACCATTGCGATTCCTGCATTGATTTTTGACATGGTGTTTCACTCCTTTAGCAATGATGATACATAAATTTTTTGTATCTAGAGTATAGAACTTTTTATCTAAAATCCCAACTAATTCGTCTTTTCACAAAAATGTAGTCATGTTTTTGGGAATATGCTAGAGTAGTACATAGATAGATTCAAGAGAGGGGAATGGCATGGTTGAATGGCTATTGAGACTTGAACCTTGGCAGCAAGCACTTGCTGGGACAGCTTTTACTTATTTTATGACAGCTCTTGGTGCCGGGTTGGTTTTTTTCTTTAAAGAAATCAAAAAAGAAGTGCTAAACTTGATGTTAGGATTTGCTTCTGGTGTCATGATTGCTGCAAGTTTTTGGTCTTTGTTAGATCCGGCTATTACAAAAGCAGAAGAAAATGGAGATATTGCTTGGCTAGTTGTAAGTATTGGGTTTGGTTTAGGCGGTGTGTTTTTATATATGGCAGATAAAACACTGCCCCATATGCATTTTGGACCACAACATGAAGCAGAAGGATTGCCTACCCATTTAAAACGGACGATCTTGCTTGTTTTTTCTATTACATTGCATAACATTCCTGAAGGTTTAGCCGTGGGGGTAGCATTCGGTGCAGCAGCAACTGTGGATAATCCGACAGCCGCTATATTAGCCGCTGTTTCGGTGGCGCTAGGTATTGGTATCCAAAACTTCCCAGAAGGAGCAGCTGTATCAATCCCGTTGCGACAAGAAGGTCTGAGTCGTAAAAAGGCCTTTGTTTACGGACAAGCTTCTGGAATCGTTGAACCAATTGCTGGAGTGATTGGAGCGCTACTAGTAACGAAAGTGGAGCTGCTGCTTCCTTATGCACTTGCTTTTGCCGCAGGAGCAATGATTTATGTCGTGGTGGAAGAATTGATCCCCGAAGCACAGCAGACATTGTCCAGCAAACGTCATTTTGCAGTTTTTGGCGTCATGAGTGGATTTATCATTATGATGATTTTGGATGTGGCATTAGGATAAATAAAAAAATAAATATGATATATCAAACAGGGTCGCGAACTTATATCGCGACCCTGTTTTTTTAGTAAGTTATATCATAATGAAGTGAATGGTATCATACATTAATAATAGTTTTTTCTATGTGTATTTCCTTTGATCCAGCGAACAAGCCAGATGATAAGTGCGATTGGGATTAGAACTTTGACCGCAAACCATAAAAGCCCGCTTAGGACACTGACAAAAAGACTGATGACGAAGCTAGCTGCAATTAGCACTAAAAGAACCATGAAGATATTTAAGAACATATTTTTTTGACGCATACAAAACCCTCCTCTTGTTCATTCTTTACTATAGAAAAAGTATAACAGGGATTGTTTAAAAACACCTCCAACTGAAGACTGATTTTTACTTCATCTACTTAAATGATCAAACAATTGCTTTTTCTCTGGTTTATCATCTAAAATAGAGCGGAAAAGGAGGAGAATATCATGCCTAAAAATCGTCTTGAAGCATTTACAGATGCTGTAATCGCGATTATCATGACTATTTTAGTTTTAGAGCTTCATGAACCTAACGGAGATACGTGGGAGGCGCTCGCTGCATTAGGTTACCGATTTTTTATCTATATTGTCAGTTTTATCATTTTAGCGATTTATTGGAACAATCATCATCATTTATTTCAAGTTGTACATAAGATAAATGGACGGGTCTTATGGGCGAACAGTTTCTTTGTTTTTGCGCTTTCGCTTTTTCCGTTTGCAACTTCATGGATCAGTGAGTACATCAATAGCCTGGCTCCAGAAATGACTTATGGTTTTGTTACCTTGACCGCTAATATTGCGTATTATATCTTGGCAAAAGAACTTGTCAAAGCAAATAAAGGCCACGAGAAAGCATTGAAGGCGATGTTGAATAATTACAAGAAATCGTATCTATCGATTGGTTTGAATGTGTTAGGAATTGTCTTAGGGTATTTAGTAGCGCCAGTAGCCGTGCTGATCGCAAACATCGTGATTCTAGCTGCTTGGATCATCCTAAGTCGTACCATCGAATCACAATATCGGTAAAATGATCCGTGTTTAAAATTTAAGAGAAAAATATAGAAAAGATAAATAAACGATCAAATATCCGAGTGATACTAGTATTCAAAGAGGGATGCAGATGGATCAAAAAAGAATTCATGTAGGACTGATTACTAGTTTTGTCACGATGCTTATTTATTTGGATCAAGGTCATTTGACTTGGACAGTAGTTGGTGTCGTAGGATTTTTGACATTATTCACAGCAATAAAAAAATAAACATCTTTATGTAATCTGATGTTCTATCTATTTAAGAAAAGCATGTTTACAGTAGTATGATTCTGTTGTAAACGTGTTTTTATTTGTGGAAAATTTAATTTTTTAGAAAAGTGTATCGAAAAATAGATAGTTAGTTTTTCCACAGTGGATAACTTCGTAAGAGATAAAAATAAAAAACTAGTCAAAGAAGGGCGTATAGATTTCTTTTGATAGGAGATATACAACAGAAATGAATAAATATTAACGTGCTTTCAAACGGTATGGTTTTTGGAATAAAAAAATAACGTATCTCATTTTATGATTTTGTTATTTTATACTTAAAAAATAACGACACAGAAAATACCGTGTCTCAGATTTCTCTACTACTTCTAAAAACTACTGTTTTTTTCCTTTGAAATGCCTTCAAAAAGTAGGATCAGGCAGAATATACTGGCAGAATCAAGGAAAAGGGAGCCTAAATAAGGAGAAAAACCATAGAAAATATAAAGTAATTACTTATAAAACAAGCTTTTTATAGAAAAATAATATACCTGAGTAGGGTATAAATTAAGACAGAAGTCCTTTCTAGATTGAGATATTGACTAGGAAGAATGTTAAGATTTTAAGCCTTTAAGCTAAAAAAAACCTTTTTGTTAAATAAGGGGAATATAGCCTGTCAGTTTCAAACTGCAAGTCGTCCTGCTGCAATAATATAGTAGATTAGAGATGAAAATAGATTTTTTTAAACCAATGACTGAATAAAAAGACCGTCATAGATACACATTGGAATGTGTCTATTACGGTCTTTTTTTACGAACGATTTTATTGAAGACGGATAGTTCGGGTCAAAAATAAAAAAGCTACGATCAGAAATAAGAATAAAATGTATCCCAAAATAATGGCTAGACGGTCTAACTTATTTGTCGATAGATGTTTGTTTAGAAGCTGATAGGCCCATAAACCTATCAGTCCTCCTGTTGTATTAGTTATCAAATCAGTGATGTCCGCTACTCCAATACCGAATAGGAATTGAATCAATTCTGCCAAGAAGCTTACAAGGAAAATAATCCCTAATTTTTTAGAAAAAGAAAGTCTCTTGAAATTGACATTCAAAAGCACCCCAAAAGGAAAAAAGACAATCAAGTTATAAGTGGTCTCGCGTAATACCGTCGTATTTTCAAAAGAAAAAGTAGAAAAAGGGACGAGATTGACATTGCTGTAAGAATAAGTGAGGAATTGTGGAAGATTAAATGATAGCTTGAATAAAATCAACCATAATAAAAAGAATAAATAAATTCCTAATAAAAATTTTGATACATACCGCATAGACATCTCCTCCATTTAAAAAGTATACCATCGAAAACCGCTGAAAAATCATAAAAAAGTATGAAGTTTAAAGATTAGCGTAGTTACCGTGCGAAAATTAGAAGCTTTTTTTGTTGGGAATTCGGTTTCTTTAACAAAGCTAAGATAGCGAGTTGCTTGGAAAACTTGCTATCTTTTTTCTGTCAAAACGACTCGGAATGTTCGTGTTTTGTTCTAATTTCTCCAAGTTGTTTACTTTTTGATACTAAGTTTATGAAAAATCAAGAAATAGTTGTTATACTAGGTAATGCTGACAAAAGAGGCTGACATTTCATCTTGGTTCAGCTTTTTTTCCAATTACTAGGAAGGAGGGATAGATTGTTCAAGACTTATTTTCGTTTCAATAAAATACAAGATAATCCTTTTCGTATCATGAATTTGATGCTACTTATCTTTATTGTATTATGGTTAGGTTACATAAATCATGATTTTTTGATTTCAAGTTTTTCATCATTAGGGATCTTTACTTTTTTCTATTATCAAAACATACCGATGAAATATTTGCTGAAACGTATGTTTTTGATCGGTTGTGGACTGTTGGTTGCTTTCGTTTTGGGGATCTTATCGACTTATGTTTTATGGCTTGAACCATTTGCCGTAGCTTTGGTTGCTTTTTCCAGCAGATTCGTGTTGCGATTATTCCATATTTCTAAACCAGGTGGCTTGTTTTTTGCGATGCTTTCTGCCATGGGAACGAGTATGCAGCTACCGATCGTCCAATTACCAATCGTCTCACTTTATTTTTTTATGGGCGTCGTTTTTGCACTGATTGCGGCAGTGATTACAAAATTACTGGATTCACGGCCTGAGCAGACAATTGAAAAAGCAACTTTAAAAGAAAGATTTCACGAAGAGCCTTTAGTGATCATTGATTCTGTTTTCTACAGCGCTGCCTTATTTCTTTCCATTTATGTCAGTCACGGCTTGAATCTGCATAATCCTTATTGGTTGACCTTGTCATGTGCATCGATTTTGCTAGCAGAAAACTTGGATGCGATGAAGCATCGACAAGTCCAATATCTGATTGGATCGATGGGTGGGTTATGTGTGTCGGCATTCTTGTCATTTGTGCCGTTTACGCAGTTGCAGACCATTTTTCTGATCACTTTTCTATATGGAATCGCACAATTTCTAGTTGCTAGAAATTATGCAGTTGCTAATATTTTTCTTAATCCGATGGCGTTGATGCTATCTACACTTATTCGTGGAGCATACTTGATTTCTTTGATCGAATATCGTTTTTTAGGGATCGTCATAGGAAGTTTCATCGGTTTAGGTGTTGCGTGGGTAATGACGGTTGGTTTGCAACATTATTTAACGGTTGTTCGTCAAAAATTAGAATAGAAGGACAAATATATGTGCCAAAAGAGGTTATGACAAGATTTTTGTCACAACCTCTAATTCAAGGTGTTCAAAAGCCAGATTCTCAGCATTAAGTCAAATTCACACAAAAATGTGGAAAGGAACTTTCAAAAAAATTTTATATTTATTCTATCAAAAAATTTTGTTTATGATGGTAACTGAATAAACTTTCCTGAGATGGTCAATGCTTTCCTTGAAAGTCTTACAGATATTCTTTCTTCATAGAAAGTTTAAGTTTTATAGTTAGTGTACAATAAAAGTATGGTTATACCATATGGTGTCCGGATAATCAGTCATTTAAACAATGAGGTTCAAAGATATGAAAAGGGGAAATTTGATGAAGAAAATAAGCAATGAAATCCAAATTCTGGCAGAAACTTTAACTCTTCCCAAAGTCGTTATAGAGCAAATGATTGTACAAGCAAAAAACATCCTTGATGAGATGTTTGAGCAATATAGTCATGAACTAATGGATCCTAATAAAGCAAAGGCGACTGCAAAGAAAATAGACAAAGTCTATGAAGAGGAACCTTTTGCAGCATTAGCTATTTATCTATATGCAGCTTCTCAAAGTTGGAAAAAAATTTATCAACCATTGAAGATTCCAAGAACTATCTATTTGGCAACAATGAATGCTTTTACTAGATTTATTCATGAACATTTCCAAGTAACAGGAAGCTATCGCTTTGACCGTGGTTTTTGGATTTGGCATTACACTAGTGGCTTGATCTTTCGGATTGGTGAATTGGAGTACGAAATGACATATTTTCCGAAAGGGTACACGGATCTAAGATTAGAAGGAAAGCAGTGCCTTTCTCTTCATATTCCTTCCGATGCAGATTTATCTCAGAATAAGATAAGAGATAGTTACGAAAGTGCCATTCGTTTTTTTGAACTTTATTTTCCTGATTACCATTATCAAGTGATGTACACAGATACTTGGTTACTATCACCCAATCTTACTAAATGGTTGAAAAAAGAGTCAAAAATCTGTCTTTTTGCAGCCGATTATCGATTATTATCAGTTGATGAACAGGACGATAGTGGAGTCCCTTGGATCTTTGGACGAGTAGATGCCCAAATACATGATTATCCAGAAAGTACGAGTTTACAGCGACAAGCAAAAAAGCAATTGCTTGCAGGCGAGCACATTGGCTCTGGCTTAGGTATTCTTACTTCATAAGTTTAGTACTTCGAAATAGTTTAAAAGAGCGTGGGACAAAAGTAAAGAACACTTTTGTCTCACGCTCTAAACACGTATAAACGGCGGAAGCAGAAGCAACTCCTTCGGAAATAAGAAGAAATTCACAAAAATTTGAAAAGCAATTTTCGTGAATTTCTTCTTATTTCTTGGAGTTAAACGCTTCTGTCCCAGCCTCTTTTTTAGTGTTCTATCGAACAAACAGTACGTTCAATAGGTAAACTAGCTATAACAATAGATATTAAAGTTAACGGACAAGAGGGCCTTTTTTAGGTAGCTAAAACGTAATAATGAAAATTTATTTCTAGAGATAGGAGTCAATCAGCTAGTCTGATCGACTGTTTTAACAAGTTGACTTTCTTTTTAACTTTTGATACCATTTAAAACACAAATCGTAATTGTTTCGATTTGTGTTTTTTAGCATGACTACAATCAAAGAAGAAAGTGGGTCGTCCATATGGAAAAAACAGATATCTCAAGTGCATACCGCCGCTTGAAAAGTCCAAATATCAAAACACGAAAACGTGCGCTGAAGATCATCAAAGATGTGAAACGGAATAGTGGGGAAAGGTAAGAAGAAGGAAACTTAATTAAAAAAATAGCCGAGCCGAAAAACGTTTTTCGGCTATTTTCAATAATCGGTTTTTGTGTAAGGTTTCCGAAAGAACCGCTGTTGATTTTCCATTTTTAATATATGATAAATTGGTAGAATCTTTCTTTTCAAATTAATATCATTCCCTAATTCCAGTTATATAGTTAACTACAGAACCACAAAGCACGTACGTTTATAAAAGTATTATCTGTAGTTATTTTTCAATTCCCTTTCAACCTCTTATTTTGACCAGTAGTATTGATCACTTTACCTTTTAACACCTTTGTTCGTTTTTGAAACATTATTAGACAAGAATGGAAACGTAACTACATAATCAAAGGTTTTGCGAAATATTTCATGAAATATTTCATATAGAAGCGAGCAATACGGTTGCGAATAACCATTATCGTTTAATAAGCAGTTACGAAAGCTCCCAATATCTCTAACGTTCAGCTCACTCCATTTCTTTTCTTCAAAAAAATCAGTGATTCGTATCTCTTTCTATTTGTCGAAAAAGTTAACTTTAAAAAGTAACGCCGAAAAAATATGCAAAAAATAAAAATGATAGTAACTTATAGAATAAGGTATTTTGATGGAATAGACAGTAAAGGTAGAGAATACACAAAGAAGCTTGTCTCCATTGTTGTAGAAAAGCTTTTTTGATAGGGGGAATGGCTGGCTACCAACCATTTTTAATCAAAATAAAGCATTTTTCTTGTAGAAGAATGCTAATTCATGCACATTCCTTCATTTTATGCAAGCTTTTTAGTTCCATTCTGTCATGATAGAAGGTTGGTTACAAAAATAAAAAAGAACCGCGAATCCCTTGATAATCAAAGGATTCACGGTTTCTTTTATTATTCCCACTCCACTGTTGCTGGTGGTTTAGAAGTGATGTCATACACGATACGGTTGACGTGGGCTACTTCGTTTACGATACGTACAGAGATTTTTTGCAAGACTTCCCATGGGATACGGGCAAAGTCAGCGGTCATTCCGTCGATTGAAGTTACAGCACGGATACCGACTGTGTAGTCGTAAGTACGTCCGTCACCCATAACACCGACAGAGCGGATCCCTGGAAGAACAGTGAAATATTGCCAGATATCACGGTCAAGTCCAGCAGCTGCGATTTCTTCACGCAAGATAGCATCAGATTCGCGTACGATTTCTAGCTTGTCTTCAGTGATTTCGCCAAGAACACGAATACCAAGACCAGGACCAGGGAATGGCTGACGCCAAACGATTGAATCAGGCATGCCTAACTGAGTCCCTAATTCACGGACTTCGTCTTTGAATAATGTGTTTAATGGTTCGATCAATTCAAATTGCATATCTTCTGGCAGTCCACCTACATTATGGTGAGATTTGATCGTTTGTGCTGTTTCTGTACCAGATTCGATAACGTCAGTATACAACGTTCCTTGTGCTAAGAAAGAGACGCCTTCTTCACCAGCAAGTTTTGTTGCTTCGTCATCAAAAACATATACGAATTCATTCCCAATGATTTTACGTTTTTGTTCTGGGTCAGATACACCTTTCAACTTGTCTAAGAAGCGATCTCTTGCATCGACTTTGATGATGTTCAAGCCGAATTTTCCGCCTAGACTTTCCATTACTTGTTCCGCTTCGCCTTTGCGTAGCAGACCGTGGTCAACAAAGATAGATGTCAATTGGTCACCGATCGCTTTTTGTAAAAGAACCCCAACGACACTAGAATCAACGCCACCTGAAAGACCAAGCAAGACTTTTTTGTCACCAACTTGTTCACGGATTTTTTCTACTTGCATATCGATAAAGTTATCCATTGTCCAGTTACCTTCACAGTGACAAACATCAAAGGCAAAGTGGCGCAGCAATTCGATTCCGTATTCGGAATGACGTACTTCTGCATGGAATTGGATACCATAAAAATTACGTGTTGTGTCTTGGATAGAAGCAATCGGACAATCTTTGCTTGTTCCGACTGTTTCAAAGCCTTCAGGAACTTTAGTTACCAAGTCACCATGGCTCATCCATACTGTTTGTTGTTTTGGTGTTTCTTTAAACAAGACAGCTTGATCGCTTGTTACTTCTAACAAGGCTTTCCCATATTCGCGGTTTTTAGCAGGCTCTACGGAACCGCCAAGTTTGTACGTGATCAATTGCATACCATAGCAAATCCCTAATACAGGAATACCTAAATTGAAGATCTCAGGATCGATTCCAAATGCATTCTCATCATATACACTGTTTGGTCCGCCAGAAAGAATGATTCCCTTTGGATTCATCGCTTTTACTTCTTCTGCAGTAATGCGGTGGCTCAATAATTCGGAAAAGACTCCAAGATCACGAATACGTCTTGTGATCAATTGGTTATACTGACTACCGTAGTCTAATACGATAATCTTTTCAACGTTCGTCATATCGGCAACGTTTGTCAAATTTATTACCCCTATCCCTTTAAATTTTATCTCAAAATAGTCAAACTATTTTAAAATGCTAATATTTTCGCATGAAAATCGAATCGATGATATGATTTTCAGTTTTATGGAGAATTATATCGGCTCTTCCTCGTGTAGGCAAGATATATTCCTGTAAATTTTTCAAATTCACATTTTTCCATACATCTTTTGCCATTTTAAAGGCTTCTTCACGATCTCCGATAGCAAAACGATAATAATAATTCTCTGGATTTTGGAAAGCTGTATCCAGTAACGCACCAAAACGATCCAAATACCATTTTTCGATCAGCAAGGGATCAGCATCGACATAGACAGAAAAATCAAAAAAGTCGCTGACGTAGATTTGCTGATTCGCAGGTAATTGAAGCGTATTGATCCCCTCAACGATCAAGATATCAGGTTGCTGGATCAGTTCGTACTTGTCTGGAATGATATCATACACATCATGTGAGTAAACAGGTACTTTTATCTCTTCCTGACCAGATTTTACACGGTTCAAGAAATCGATCAGCATCTCCATATCATAACTTTCAGGAAATCCTTTACGGTCCATGATTCCACGCTCTTTTAATATACGATTTGGATAAAGAAATCCGTCAGTCGTGATCAGCTGAACGTTTCTTCGTTTGAAGGTACGAGACAAAATCGTCTGCAGCAGTCTGGCTGTTGTACTTTTTCCAACGGCTACACTTCCGGCGATCCCGATAATAAAAGGCGGTACTTCTACGTATTTATGAAGAAATAAACCTTTACTCAAGAACAAAGATTCAAATTCTTTCATATAAAGATAAATCAGATGAGCAAGAGGTACATAGATATCTCGAACATCCTGCATGGAAATGCGGTCATTCAAACTTTTGATATTATCTAGTTCATCTTGTGTCAAAGGTGCTTGCCCATTACGATAAAATTCTCGCCATTCTTCTCTTGCCACACGGTAGTAGTTCATTGGATCATTCATATTAGCCTCCTGCGTTCTCCCATCAATGGAACTATTTTAACACAAAATAAACGCAAACCCCACCACTTAAGAGAGATTGCCGATCTTTTTGTATAATCTTTATAATAGAAAGAAACGGAGTCTTATTCTTGACTTGCGCACGGATACATAAAAGGATAGACTGTTGTCATGAAAGAAATGAGAAGGATGGAAGACATGACAAATCATTACTATTCTGAACGCCCAGATACGGCGCACGATTTTGAACAATGGGCTTTTGAGTTAAAAGGCAGAACCTTTCAATTTGTAACAGATTCTGGTGTATTTTCACGTGAAACAGTGGATTATGGTTCACGTGTCCTGATTGATGCTTTCGATTGGGAAGAGTTACCTGATGAAGGAAAGATCTTAGATGTGGGATGCGGGTATGGACCGATTGGGTTAGCTTTGGCATTTGCGACACAGCGGTTTGTTGAAATGGTCGACATTAATGAACGAGCGGTAAGTCTAGCGCAAGGAAACGCAAAGCGTAACCAAATCGAACATGTTGATATCCATCAATCGAATATCTATGAAGCAGTTCATGAAGAAACCTATGCAGCTATCGTAAGCAATCCGCCGATCCGTGCTGGAAAAAAAGTTGTACATGAAATTTTGACAGGCGCATATCATCGGTTGAAGAAGGGCGGTACACTGACAATTGTGATCCAGAAGAAACAAGGAGCGCCGAGTGCGCAAAAGAAAATGGAAGAAACATTTGGCAATGCAGAAATCGTCACAAAAGATAAAGGATATTATATCATCAAAAGTGTGAAAGAATAACTAGCTGAAAAATAATGGAGCGACGAAAGAGTGGAACTGGGCGTACATATTACATATATGGTACGCATCAGTTCTTTTTTATTGATGACTTTTTTAATCAAGGAACTATCTTTTCTTAAAAAAGAAGTAGCAGAAGCAGAATCATGTTTTTTACGATAAAATAAATAAGATACAGAACTTGTATAGAAGACTGTCAAGTCGGTAGATAAAGGAGATTTTTATCAAAAAACATACTTTCCTTTTTTCTCTATTCTTTTCTTGGGGGTTTTGGTACACTGATAGGGAATTTAGATAGAAGGGAGCCAATAGAATGAAGCTGACCATCAGAGATATCGCAGAAATGGCAGGCGTATCAGTAACAACTGTCTCACAGATTTTGAATAACAAAGGAAGCCGATTTAGTGATAAGACAAGAAAAAAAGTGTTGTCGATCGTGAATGAACATCAGTATAAACCCGATTATTTCGCTTCAAATGTGATCAATCGACATTCAAAGACCATCGGGATGATCGTTCCTGATGTCACTGATTTCTTCTTCTCCAAACTGATCGAAGGTGTAGAGAGCTATTTGAATCCTTTGGGCTATGTGATCATGTTATGCAATTCTCGTCATAGCCAAGAAAATGAGATCAAGTATTTACAAGAGCTTTCCCACCGCTCAGTGGACGGAATCTTGCTGGCCACACCAAATATTTTACCTGAGAAATACGCATTAGACAGCGGATTTTATCAAAAAATGCCAATCATTTTAATCGATCGCGGATTGAATCGTCGGGATAACGGACGGCTTATCGTAAAGGAATATGAGGGCGCCTATCAAGCTGTTTCGCTGTTTATTGAAAGTGGCCATACGAAGATCGGCATGCTGAAGGAAACCACTGGATACTATCAATTAGAAGAACGTTTCAACGGATATCGTCATGCGCTGAAAGATCATGGCCTGCCTTTTAATGGGAAATTTGTTGAACATGGAGAGTTGACTGTTCAAGGTGGATATACTGCATCAAAAAAATTACTCAAACATAAAGATATCACGGCTATTTTTTGCGGGAATGATGCCATGGCGATCGGATGCTATCAGGCGATCGATGAATTGGGCAAAAAAATCCCAGAAGATATCTCAGTCATAGGATTCGATGGATTAAAGCTGTCAGAATACATGATTCCGCAATTGACGACAGTGCAGCAGCCAAGTTTTGATATTGGATTTTATGCTGCACGTTTCCTGATCGATACGATCGAATTTCCTCAAAGAAAAGTTCCGAACAAAGTGTTCGAAACAAAATTAATTATTCGTGAGAGCGTAAAAGTATTGACAAAGGGCTAACTCGGCGGTATATTGCTTATGTAAGCATTTACAAGGGCGAGTTAGTGCTTTTTTTATTTTTAGTAAACCAGTTTACTAAAGTGGTTTACCTTTCCTAAAAATAATGTATAATACCGAATGAAGACAAGGAGGATCAGGCAATGCGAATGGTGGATCTGATTGAAAAAAAGAGGGATGGAAACGAGCTGTCGAAAGAGGAAATCGAGTACATCGTCACAAACTATACGAATGGAAAGATTCCAGATTATCAAGTCAGTGCATTATTGATGGCAATTTTTTATCAAGACATGACAAATGAAGAAATCACGAACTTAACATTGGCGATTGCTAATTCTGGTGATGTCATCGATTTGAGTTCTCTTGAAGGAATAAAGGTAGATAAGCATTCGACAGGTGGCGTTGGTGACACGACCACATTGATTTTAGCCCCCCTAGTAGCTAGTGTCGGAGTGACAGTGGCTAAAATGTCTGGACGCGGTCTAGGTTACACAGGTGGTACACTAGACAAGCTAGAAGCAATTCCCGGATTTCAGATCGAGCTTTCGGATGAAGAATTTGTACGCATTGTTAATGAAAGTAAAGTAGCGGTAATTGGTCAATCAGGAAACTTGGCACCGGCGGACAAAAAATTGTATGCCTTGCGTGACGTCACAGCGACCGTTGATTCTCTTCCGCTGATTGCCAGTTCGATTATGAGTAAAAAAATCGCGGCAGGAGCAGATGCAATCGTTTTGGATGTGACCACTGGAGACGGTGCTTTCATGAAGAACATCGAAGATGCAAGACGTCTGGCAAAGACCATGACGAGCATTGGGAAACTGGCTAACCGAGAAACAGTGGCGGTTATCTCAGATATGTCAGAACCTCTTGGCGAAGCCATCGGAAATAGTCTAGAAGTTGTCGAGGCAATCGAAACATTACAAGGAAGTGGTCCAGAAGATCTAGTAGAAATGTGCTACGCCTTAGGAAGCCAAATGGTTGTTCTTGCTGGCAAAGCTAAGACAACCGATGAAGCAAGAATGTTGCTTCAAGAAGCTCTGGAATCTGGTAAAGCGTTAGCAAAATTCAAAGAAATGATCCAAAATCAAGGGGGAGACCCAGCGATCGTGGAACATCCAGAACGAATTTTGACTGCACGCTACACAATGGAGCTTCCTGCTAAACAAAGCGGAGTTGTGTCAAAAATCGTGGCAAATGAATTAGGAATTGCTGCAATGATGCTAGGTGCTGGACGTAAAACCAAAGAAGAAGATATTGATCACGCTGTTGGATTGAAACTGCATAAAAAAATTGGTGACACTGTGACAAAAGGTGAGTCACTATTGACGATCTATAGTAACGACGAAGAAATCACTTCTGTCATTGAATTATTATATAAAAATATTGAAATTGGTGAATCGGCAATGAAGCCAACGTTGATTCATGACATCATCACAGAATAAAGGAAAAAAGCGGACTTTACCGTTTTAAAGAAAAGGGGAAAAGAAATGGAACTAAACCGAATGATCGACCATACTATTTTGAAAGCAGACGCATCTAAAGAAGCTGTGATGCAAATTATCGAAGAAGCAAAAAAATACCATTTTTATTCTGTCTGCATCAATCCAGCATGGGTTGCGCTAGCGAAAGAACAATTACAAGGTGAGCCAGTAGCCGTATGTACAGTAATCGGGTTTCCTCTAGGAGCAAACACACCCGAGACAAAAGCATTTGAAACAACAGATGCCATCAATAACGGTGCAGATGAAGTCGATATGGTCATCAATATCGGTGCTTTGAAATCAAAGGATGATCAACAAGTCCAAAAAGATATCGAAGCAGTTGTTGAAGCAGCAAAAGATCGTGCGCTTGTCAAAGTTATTATTGAAACATCGTTATTAGATAGAGAAGAAATCATCCGAGCTTGCGAAATAGCAAAAGCTGCAGGCGCTGATTTTGTCAAAACATCAACTGGTTTCTCAACAGGCGGAGCAAAGGTAGAGGATGTCCGTTTGATGCGTGAAACGGTAGGACCAGAAATGGGTGTCAAAGCTTCCGGCGGTATCCATAACGAAGAAGAAGCAATGGCAATGATCGAAGCTGGTGCTACAAGAATCGGAACAAGCGCAGGAGTAGCAATCGTATCTGGTTCAACTGGTGAAGGCTATTAATTTTTTCAAAGGAGAAGCTCATGGCAGAACTCAAACAAGAATGGATCAACACAGCTATTGAAGCGTTAGATAAAGCCTATGTTCCTTATTCCCATTTTCCGGTAGGCGCTTGTCTCGTAACGGAATCAGGCAAGATTTATCAAGGCATCAACATTGAGAATGCATCATTTGGATTAACGAATTGTGCCGAGCGCACAGCTTTTTTCAAAGCAGTATCTGAAGGAGAAAAAACATTTACGCATCTAGTCGTAGCGGGGCACACCCCCGATCCTATCTCTCCTTGTGGTGCATGTCGACAAGTAATGGCAGAATTCTGTTCCCCTGATATGCCGGTTACGCTAGTAGGAGACAATGGTGTGACGAAGGCAACGACCGTTCGTGAACTGCTGCCTTATGCATTTACTGAAAAAGATCTATAACTCATGTTCATTCAGTCAGCTGACTGTTGAAAAATAAAACAATTATTTTAGGAGGCTTTACAGAAATGAAAAAAGCAAAATTATTTGGTTTAGGTGCTGTCGCACTAGCAGCAGGGTTATTTTTAGGTGCATGCGGCAACAACGGCTCTACTGATTCATCCGGTGGCAAAAGCTCATCAGACACAACAACTGCAGCATTGATCACAGACACAGGTGGTGTAGACGACCGTTCATTCAACCAGTCAGCTTGGGAAGGACTAGAAAAATGGGGGAAAGATCAAGGACTTTCACGAGGAAATGATGGCTTCCAATATTTCCAATCTTCAAATGAATCAGATTACATCCCAAATATTGACCAAGCATTGAATGCTGGATTCAAAACGATTTTTGGTATTGGTTATAAACTAAAACCAGCGATCCAAGAACAAGCAACAAATAATACAGGTACGAACTTTGTTATTATCGATGATGTCATCGATGGATTAGATAACGTTGTATCTGCAACTTTCAAAGACAACGAAGCTTCTTATCTTGCAGGTGTTGCAGCAGCTTATACGACTGAAACAAACGTAGTCGGCTTTATCGGCGGTGTAAAAGGTGAAGTAATCGATCGTTTTGATGCTGGATTCAAAGCCGGTGTTGATGCAGGTGCGAAAGAATTAGGAAAAGAAATCAAAGTATTGAATCAATATGCTGGTGACTTCTCTGCTCCAGATAAAGGACGTTCAATTGCTCAAGGTATGTATGCACAAAACGCAGATATCATCTTCCATGCTTCAGGCGGTACAGGTAACGGTGTATTCCAAGAAGCAAAATCATTGAACGAATCAGGCGACAAAAAAGTTTGGGTTATCGGTGTTGACCGCGACCAATCAGACGAAGGCGAATACACATTAAACGGCGAAAAGAAAAACTTCACATTGACATCTACACTGAAAGCAGTTGGAACAGTAGTAGAAGATTTGGCACAAAAATCAGCGGACGGTAAATTCCCTGGCGGCGAACACACTGTTTATGGATTGAAAGAAGACGGTGTTGGTCTAACAGAAGGACAACTTTCTGACGAAGCGAAAAAAGCAGTTGATGAAGCAAAAGAAAAAATCATTTCAGGTGACGTAAAAGTTCCAGAAACTCCTGAAGAAAACTAAAACCATTTCTATAGCCTTGTTAGACACATGTTTGACAAGGCTATGGTTTGATTAGAACAAGAATTGTTCATTTATCCAAGCTGCCTTGTGACAGTTTGGATAAGGGAACAACTCCCTGAAGTAATGTTTGTTTCAAAAGAAGAACGCTCACTAAGCGTGAATCTTAGTCAATCGTTGCCCTAGATAGAAATCGTTAGGATGTGAAAAAAAGGTGGTTCAAGAAAATATTGTCATAGAAATGCAGAATATTACCAAAGAATTTGGAACATTCAAGGCAAATGACAACATCAATTTACAAGTAAAGGCAGGAGAAATTCATGCGTTGCTTGGAGAAAACGGTGCTGGCAAATCTACATTGATGAACGTGCTTTCCGGATTATTAGAGCCGACATCAGGGAAAATTTTGATGCGTGGGAAAGAAGTAAAGATCACAAGTCCGACCAAAGCCAACCAATTAGGGATTGGGATGGTCCATCAGCACTTTATGCTTGTTGATGCCTTTACTGTAACAGAAAACATCGTGTTGGGAAGCGAGCCTAGTCGCGCAGGGATGCTTGACCATAAAAAAGCACGAAAAGAGATCCAAAAAGTTTCTGAACAGTATGGATTGTCAGTCAACCCAGATGCTTACGTTCGTGATATTTCAGTTGGGATGGAACAACGGGTAGAAATTTTAAAAACACTTTACCGAGGAGCAGATGTACTGATTTTTGATGAGCCGACAGCTGTATTGACCCCTCAAGAAATTGACGAATTAATCGTGATCATGAAGGAATTAGTCAAAGAAGGCAAGTCGATCATTTTGATTACGCATAAGTTAGATGAAATCAAAGCAGTAGCTGACCGCTGTACAGTTATCCGTCGCGGAAAAGGAATCGGTACAGTCAACGTTAAAGACGTAACCTCACAACAATTAGCCGATATGATGGTTGGAAGAACGGTTTCATTCAAAACGATGAAAAAAGAAGCGAAGCCTCAAGAAGTCGTTTTGTCTATTGAAAATCTAGTGGTGAAAGAAAATCGTGGATTAGAAGCCGTGAAAAACTTGAACTTAGAGGTTCGTGCTGGCGAAGTACTTGGTATCGCTGGAATCGATGGAAACGGGCAGTCGGAGTTGATCCAAGCTTTGACTGGTTTGCGAAAGGCAGAAAGCGGACATATCAAGCTAAAAGGGGAAGACATCACTAATAAAAAACCCCGAAAAATCACTGAACATGGTGTAGGACACGTGCCAGAAGACCGTCATAAATACGGGTTAGTCCTAGATATGACATTATCTGAAAATATCGCACTACAAACCTATCATCAAAAACCTTACAGTAAAAACGGCATGCTGAATTATTCAGTAATGAATGAACATGCCAGAGAATTGATCGAAGAATATGATGTTCGAACAACGAATGAACTTGTTCCCGCGAAAGCTTTATCAGGCGGAAATCAGCAAAAAGCAATTATCGCTCGTGAAGTCGACCGAGATCCTGATCTGTTGATTGTTGCAAATCCAACTCGTGGACTGGATGTAGGTGCGATCGAATTTATTCATAAACGTCTGATCGAACAAAGGGACAAATACAAAGCAGTGTTACTGATCAGTTTCGAATTAGAAGAAATTTTAAATGTTTCAGATCGTATTGCTGTTATCCATGAAGGAGAAATTGTCGGTATCGTTGATCCGAAAGAAACATCTGAAAATGAATTAGGTCTATTGATGGCGGGCTATACCTTAGAAGAAGCACGAAAAGAGTTAGAAAAGGGGGCTGGCGCACATGAATGATCGCAACGAGAAATTCCGTAATTTATTAGTGCCTGTACTTTCAGTTATTTTAGGATTGATCTTAGGCGCGATATTGATGGCTGCTTTTGGTTTTCAGCCCATCCAAGGTTATTCTTCTATGCTAGATGCAGCCCTTGGTTCGCAAAGAGGGATAGGTGAAACGTTAAGGCAAGCAACGCCGTTGATTTTTACAGCATTAGGTTTTTCTGTAGCTAACTCAGCTGGGTTTTTCAATATTGGGCTTTCTGGACAAGCACTTTGCGGGTGGATCGTCAGTGTCTGGGTGGCACTTGCGTTTCCAGATCTGCCAAAAGTTGTTTTGCTTCCGTTATGCGTGATCTTAGGTGCCTTAGCTGGTGCGATGGCAGCGGCTGTTCCAGGTTTACTTCGAGCATTTTTTGGAACAAGTGAAGTGATCGTAACAATCATGATGAACTATATCTTATTATACGTAAGCACATTTGCTTTACATGAAGTGATGCCTGAAAGCTATCGCTCAAGTTTGGACTCTTCCAATATGATCAGTCAAAATGCCTCACTGCGGTTACCATGGTTAACACAAGCTTTTGGCGGCTCTCGCGTAAACTCAGGATTATTTTTAGCAATCATCGCGCTTATTTTCGTTTGGCTGCTGATGAAGAAAACGACTTTAGGATTTGAAATCCGTTCTGTTGGATTGAATCCTTTTGCTTCTGAGTATGCAGGAATGAGTAGTAAACGTACGATCGTTTTGTCGATGGTCATTTCTGGCGCTTTGGCAGGGCTTGGCGGTGTGGTTGAAGGATTAGGAACGTATCAAAACTTCTTTGTTCAAACGACTTCGCTATCTATTGGATTTGACGGAATGGCTGTCTCCTTGCTTGGTTCTGGATCAGCAATCGGTATTCTTTTATCAGCGATCTTGTTCAGTATTTTGAAGATCGGTGGACTTGGCATGCAGACAGGAGCAGGTGTTCCGTTTGAGATCGTCAATGTATCGATTGCTTTGATTATCTTCTTTGTCGGGATCAACTTCCTGATTCGTTTCGTCATGGCTAAAGTCTTCCAAGGGAAAAAACAAGAAGAGATCGTTGCGACAATCGAATCGAAACCAACGAATCAAAACCATGAAGGGGGCGAACTATAATGTCGACTATCGAATTAATTGCCTTGATCCTTACTTCTACACTGGTTTATTCAACACCGCTAATTCTAACGTCACTAGGCGGAACTTTTTCTGAACGAAGCGGGATCGTAAACGTAGGGCTAGAGGGAATCATGGTCATGGGTGCTTTTAGTTCCATCGTTTTCAACTTGACGATGAGTCCATCACTTGGTTCTATGACACCATGGATCGCTATTTTAGTGGGTGGCGTCGTAGGTATCCTATTTTCTCTGATTCACGCAGTAGCAACAGTCAGTTTGCGTGCTGACCATATCATCAGCGGGACAGTAATTAATCTGATGGCACCTGCTTTAGGTGTTTTCTTGATCAAAGCATGGTATGGTAAAGGTCAAACTGATAACATCACGCAGAATCTGGGGTATTTTTCTTTCCCAGGATTAGCAGATATTCCGGTCATTGGACCAATTTTCTTTAAAAATACATTCTTACCTGCTTATTGTGCTATTTTGATTGCTGTCCTAGCTTGGGTGATCATCTTCAAGACGAAATTCGGCTTGCGCCTCCGTTCAGTTGGTGAAAATCCTCAAGCTGCTGACACATTAGGTATCAATGTATATGCTATGCGTTATTCAGGCGTACTGATTTCTGGCTTGTTAGGCGGTATGGGCGGTGCTGTTTTTGCTCAGTCGATTTCCGGTAACTTTTCAGCTGGTACGATCGTTGGACAAGGGTTCATCTCCATGGCTGCTATGATCTTTGGTAAGTGGAATCCTTTAGGGGCAATGGGTGCCTCATTGTTCTTTGGTTTTGCTCAAAGCTTGAGTATCATTGGCGCACAATTACCAGTTATTTCTTCGATTCCGCCAGTATTGCTGCAAATTGCTCCATATTTGCTGACAATCATTGTGCTGGTTGTTTTCTTAGGGAAAGCTTCTGGTCCAAAAGCAAACGGGAAGAACTATATCAAATCAAAATAATCTTTTAGCGAATAAAAAGGGTGGGTTACGGGAAGTGTTTTTCGTCTCGCCCTTTTTGTTTTAAAGGCAATAAAAATAAAAAGAAAGAAGGAATAATCATGTTTAAACGCGTACATCTGATCGTCATGGATTCAGTAGGAATTGGAGAAGCACCAGATGCCGATAAGTTCGGTGATATTGGTTCTGATACATTAGGACACATTGCGAAAGAAGCAGGATTGAACGTTCCACATTTAGAGCAGCTTGGTTTAGGAACGATCCGTCCTCTTGAAGGTGTGGAATCAGTGAAAGATCATCAAGGCTATGCGACGAAATTAGAAGAAGTTTCTGTAGGGAAAGATACGATGACAGGCCACTGGGAAATCATGGGATTGAATATCAAAACTCCATTTCGTGTGTTTCCGAACGGATTCCCTGATGATCTGATCAAACAAATCGAAGAATTTTCTGGCCGTAAAGTCGTATGTAACAAACCTTATAGCGGAACAGCTGTTATTGACGATTACGGTGAACACCAAATGAAAACAGGCGATTTAATTGTATATACTTCTGCCGATCCTGTCCTTCAGATCGCGGCACATGAAGAAATCATTCCTTTAGAAGAATTATATCGGATTTGCCAATTCGTTCGTGATATAACAAAAGATGATCCGTATATGATTGGCCGAATCATTGCACGTCCGTACGTGGGTGAACCAGGAGACTTCACACGAACAAGCAATCGCCATGATTATGCGTTGAATCCATTCGGACACACAGTCCTTGATTCTTTGAAAGAAGCAGGAAAGGACGTGATTGCTGTTGGAAAGATCAACGATATTTTCAACGGACAAGGAATCACTGAATCTGTCCGCACGAAAAGCAATATGGATGGCGTTGACCAGCTGCTGAAAGTTATGAAAAACGATTTTTCAGGAATCAGCTTTACCAATTTAGTAGATTTTGATGCACTATACGGTCATCGTCGGGATGTAGTCGGCTATGCGCATGCGATTGAAGAATTTGACTTACGAATTCCAGAATTGCTTGAAGCGATGGAAGAAGACGACTTGCTAATGATTACAGCCGATCACGGAAACGATCCGACGTTTACTGGTACCGATCATACGCGAGAATATGTACCGTTATTGGTTTACAGTAAAAAAATGAAAGAACAAGGGGCATTGCCTCAAGGATATTATTCAGATATTTCAGCAACGATTGCTGAGAACTTTAGTGTTTCTTCGACTGAAAATGGCGAAAGCTTCTTGAAATTATTAAAATAATCTTTTTAAATAGGAGAAAGCAAATGACCAAGTTAAGCGAGATGTTACAAGAAACGACCCAGTTTATCCTTGATAAAGGAGTAAAAGAAATTGATTTTGGTTTGATTCTAGGTTCAGGATTAGGTGAATTAGCAGATGAAATCGAAGATGCTGTAATGATTTCTTATGATGAGATCCCGTTCTTTCCTGTTTCGACAGTAGTTGGGCATGCAGGAAAGCTAGTTTATGGGTCTCTGGCAGGCAAGAAAGTGTTAGCCATGCAAGGGAGATTCCACTACTATGAAGGTCATTCCATGCAAACAGTGACCTATCCAGTACGTGTGATGGCCGGGCTAGGGGCCCATTCAGTCATTGTGACTAATGCATGTGGTGGTGTCAACGAATCATTTGTACCAGGAGATTTGATGCTGATTACCGATCATATCAATTTTACTGGTGAAAATCCTTTGATCGGTCCGAATGAAGATGCAATGGGCCCTAGATTTCCAGATATGAGTCAAGCTTATACGCCTGACTATCAAGCAACAGCAAAAGCAGCAGCAGAAAAACTAGGTTTGGATCTTAAAGAAGGCGTATATATGGGCTATTCTGGACCAACTTATGAAACTCCTGCGGAGATCCGAATGTCTCGGATAATAGGAGCCGATGCAGTAGGGATGTCGACTGTTCCAGAAGTCATCGTAGCAGCTCACAGCGGATTAAAAGTGTTAGGAATCTCTTGTATTACCAACTTAGCAGCAGGTATGCAAGCGAATCTGAGCCATGAAGAAGTTGTAGAAACAACTCAGAGAGTCAAACAATCTTTTAAAGCATTGGTTAAAGAAACATTGACATTATTGTAATAGGAGGAACAATAAAATGAGTGTGCATATTGAAGCGAAAGAAGGCGAGATCGCCGATAAGATTTTACTTCCGGGAGATCCTTTGCGAGCTAAATATATTGCGGAGACTTTTTTGGAAGATCCAGTTTGTTACAATCAGGTACGCGGTATGTTAGGCTTTACCGGCAAATATAAAGGAGAACGTATTTCTGTTCAAGGAACAGGAATGGGAATGCCATCAGCCACCATCTATGCCCATGAATTGATCCAGTCGTATGGTGTAAAGAAATTGATTCGAGTAGGTACATGCGGTGCATTGTCAAAAGACGTCCATGTTCGTGATTTAGTACTAGCACAAGGTGCAGCGACCAGTTCTTCGATGATCGAAAAAAATTTCCAAGCCTTTCATTTTCCTCCAATCAGTGATTTCAATCTATTACTGAAAGCATATGAGATAGCTAAAGAAAAGGGCTATACGGTTCATGTAGGAAATGTTCTTTCGGAAGATTCTTTCTACAAAGATGATTTGACAGAGACATTCCAATTAGCTGAACTTGGCGTTTTAGGAGTGGAAATGGAAGCAGCGGCTCTTTATTACTTAGGCGCGAAATACCATGTGCAGACATTAAGTTTGATGACCGTTAGCGACCATTTGATCACCGGTGAAGAAACAACAGCTGCAGAACGTCAATCTACGTTCAATGAAATGATCGAAGTAGGATTGGAAACAGCGATAGCAGAATAAGAAGGAAATGAAAAAGCTGCCCTGCATTAAGCAATAAGAACATCCAAGCAAAAATAGCTCCTCATGTTTTTGACTTGGCTGGACTTATTATTGCAAATGTAAGCTTTTGAACACCGTTTACCAAGAGGTTGTGAATCTGCCGTTTAACTCTGAGTCACAAGGAACAATTTCAAAAAACAGCTTTTCATGTTTGATGAATATTGTTACTTGTGACCGAGAAGTTGGCAGGAGAACACCGTTTATACGAAAAAAGGGACTGTGACAAATCGTGTCACAGTCCCTTTTTTATAGTGTTTTTTATAGGTAGTATTTTTTAGCAACTGTTAAGTCATCATTTAATTCATAAACAAGTGGTTGACCTGTTGGAATTTCAAGATCCATGATGTCTTCGTCAGAGATACCTTCGATATGTTTAGCTAGGGCGCGTAATGAGTTACCATGTGCAGCTACTAAAACAGTTTTGTTGTCTAGTAATGCTGGAGCAATTTCATCTTGCCAGAATGGCAAAGCGCGTTCTAATGTCACTTTCAAGTTTTCTCCACCAGGAATATCGCGTTTGTCTAACATTGCGTAACGACGGTCATTTGCTGCAGAACCTTCGTCAGTTTCTTCCATTAATGGAGGAAGAGTATCGTAAGAACGACGCCAGATGTGTACTTGTTCGTCGCCGTATTTTTCAGCTGTTTCTTTTTTGTTCAAACCTTGTAATTTACCATAGTGACGTTCGTTTAAGCGCCATGATTTGATTTGTGGTACCCAAAGTTGATCTGAATATTCTAAGATCAAGTTACATGTTTTGATTGCACGAGTTAAAACAGAAGTGTAAGCAACATCAAATTCGATTCCAGCTTCTTTGATTTTGCGTCCGCCTTCTTTTGCTTCTTCGATTCCTTCTGGTGCTAGATTTACATCAGCCCAACCAGTAAATTGGTTCAATGCATTCCATTCACTAAGACCGTGACGAGAAAAAACTAATTTTGGCATGTTTAGCTCTCCTTTTAAGATAGGTTTATATTTCTGAAATTTTCAGTTCTGTTTTATTGTACAATTTTTTGGAAGAGATTTCCATCGAAAAATTAGATAAGATTCTATGAGAAAACAAGTAGAGAATATAAAAAAACGAACAGTGCCCACGCAACTGTTCGTTTTTAGGTATTAGATGCATAATTGCTCGATTTCTTTTTCAGGTAAATTGATATATTTATAACATGTTCCAACTGAAACACCGCATTTTGAAGAAATAAATTGGATCGTTTCTTTTTTTTCATAATAGAGACGTCGGATTTTTTTGATCGTTTTTGCATCGATTTTTGGTCTTCCGCCGATTTTTCCTTTTTTACGAGCTTCATCTAATCCAACTAATGTACGTTCTTTGATCAATGCGCACTCCATGTTTGCTAGGTTTTCCATTAATTGGAAATAGATTTTTCCCATTTCGCGCGTATCGATTCCTTCATCAAGACTAATCAAGTGCAGCCCGCGATCTTTGAATAATTGCGTGAGTTCTGTTAATTGCCGCGTAGATTTGCCTAATCGATGAAGTTGGCAAATGACTAGTGCATCGCCTTGTTGCATGTCAGCGATCACTGACTCCAAATGAACAGCAGTAGAATCATTTTGTTCCACTTCATATGTCTCATGGAAAATTTCTTGACAACCAAAGTCAGATAATTGATCAACCTGAGTTGTTAAATCAACGTCATTTATGGTTGTGCGTGCATAACCAATAATTTTCATGGTGATTCCTTTCTAGCAGTGATTTTCTAACTGGATATAACAGTAAAAATGTAGCATAAAGTACGTCAAAAAGATAGTTTTTTCGCAAATTTTCCGCTGTCTTTTTTAATTGGATGATCAAGCAGTTTTTCTTTATTTACGACGGATTGCGTCAAGAATCTCAACGCCTTTTTCTGAGCCGACAACTACTTTGGAAACCATGTTTAGGAAAAGCCCATGTTCTACTACCCCAACAAGTTCATCTAAATAGGTAGCTAAGCTTTCTGGCTGTTCGATGACTTCTAGATGCAGATCAATGATGTAATGACCACCATCTGTGGTTAGGACTTCTCCGTTTTCGTCTGTACGCAAGACAGGTTGGAATCCTTTTTCTTCAAAAATATGAAGTAGCTGTTGGGAGCCATAAGGGATCACTTCAACTGGGAGTGGGAACTTCCCAAGTTTATTGACTAATTTAGAAGAATCAACGATCCAAATCGTTTCTTTTGAGTACGTAGCGACTATTTTCTCGAAAAGCAAAGCAGCGCCGCCGCCTTTGATCCCTTGAAAATCAGCACTGATTTCATCAGCACCGTCTATTGTCAAATCGACTACGGAGACTTCATCAATACTCTTTAACGGTATTCCTAATTTTTCCGCTTGTTCTTTTGTAGCATTTGAAGTAGTAACTCCTGTGATACGTAAACCTTCTTCACGCATACGGCGACCAATCTCTTCTACCATATAGTAGGCGGTTGAACCGGTCCCGAGACCTACGATCATCCCGTCCTTTACGAATTTCGCGGCTTCAATGCCAGCTAATTGTTTTAAATTCATCTTTGCGTCCACCTTTTTTTAGTTTGAGCATCGTGCTTTCCTCACTATTTTAGCGTGATTTACGGTAAAAAGATACTATTCTTTTTTATTCCAATAAAGCTTTTTCAAAAAAATTTGCATCTCTTGTTGACATGTTTTTTCATTCGTGATATTCTAACAAAGGTGCTTTATCTACAGGTTTCTGTGAAGAAACGTGCTGACTGTTTATCAAAGCATATTTGATAAGGATGCAGACATTGCATTTATTTTTTATCACAAAAAAAGAACCACCTGGATGTGTGGAACTAGACGCAAATCGTGGGAAGGAGGAAACAAGGAATGCCTACAATTAACCAATTAGTACGTAAACCTCGTAAATCAAAGGTGGAAAAATCTAATTCACCTGCTTTGAACAAAGGATATAACAGCTTTAAGAAAACTCAAACTAACGTAAACTCACCTCAAAAACGTGGGGTAGCAACTCGTGTGGGTACAATGACACCTAAAAAACCGAACTCAGCTTTACGTAAATATGCACGTGTTCGTTTGTCAAACTTAATTGAAGTTACTGCTTATATCCCAGGGATTGGTCATAACTTACAAGAACACAGTGTTGTATTATTACGCGGTGGTCGTGTAAAAGACTTACCAGGGGTACGTTACCATATCGTTCGCGGTGCTTTAGATACTGCTGGTGTTAACGACCGTAAACAAAGCCGTTCTAAATACGGAACTAAAAAACCTAAAGCTTAATTTTAATTATTAAACAAATGAAACTTGCTTCTATTTATATAGAAGTAATTACTATGAACAATATTTCGGAAGGAGGAGTTACGGATGCCACGTAAAGGTCCTGTTGCAAAACGTGATGTTTTACCAGATCCTATTTATAACTCAAAATTAGTAACTCGCTTGATCAACCGTGTAATGGTTGACGGAAAACGCGGGATTGCAGCTAACATTATCTATAATGCCTTTGACTTGATCAAAGAATCTACAGGTAACGATCCATTAGAAGTGTTTGAACAAGCAATGAAAAACGTTCAACCTGTTCTTGAAGTTAAAGCACGTCGTGTTGGGGGTTCAAACTACCAAGTACCAGTTGAAGTTCGCCCTGAACGCCGCGTTACTCTAGGTCTTCGTTGGGTAGTAAACTACGCTCGCTTGCGCGGTGAACACACAATGGAAGAACGCTTAGCAAAAGAAATCATGGATGCTGCAAACAACACAGGTGCTTCTGTTAAAAAACGTGAAGACACTCATAAAATGGCTGATGCCAACCGTGCGTTTGCTCACTATCGCTGGTAAGATTCTCTCTGTTTGGTCGGCTTTTATAAGTCGACCTCAGATAGTGTCCTTATTTTTAGCAACTAGATAGTAAAGAGAGGAGAAACAAGGAGAATGACCAGAGAATTTTCTTTACAAAACACTCGTAATATCGGTATCATGGCCCACATCGATGCTGGTAAAACGACTGCTACTGAACGTATCTTGTACTACACTGGTAAAATCCATAAAATTGGTGAAACTCATGAAGGAGCTTCACAAATGGACTGGATGGAACAAGAACAAGAACGTGGTATTACGATCACTTCTGCTGCTACTACAGCACAATGGAAGGGTCACCGAATCAACATCATCGACACACCAGGACACGTAGACTTCACAGTTGAAGTTGAACGTTCATTGCGTGTACTTGATGGTGCTGTAACTGTTCTTGATGCACAATCAGGTGTTGAACCTCAAACTGAAACAGTTTGGCGTCAAGCAACAACTTATGGTGTACCTCGTATCGTATTTGCAAACAAAATGGACAAGATCGGTGCTGACTTCTTATATTCAGTATCAACTTTACATGACCGTTTGCAAGCAAACGCTCACCCAATCCAATTACCAATTGGTGCGGAAGACGACTTCACAGGAATTATCGACCTTGTAACAATGAAGGCTGAAATGTATACAAACGATCTTGGAACAGAGATCGAAGAAACAGAAATTCCTGAAGAATACCGCGAATTAGCTGAAGAATGGCGCGAAAAATTGGTTGAAGCTGTAGCTGAAACTGATGAAGAACTTACTTTGAAATACTTAGAAGGTGAAGAAATCACTGAAGCTGAGTTAAAAGAAGGTATCCGCCGCGCAACAGTTAACGTAGAATTCTACCCAGTACTATGTGGTTCAGCATTTAAGAACAAAGGGGTTCAATTACTATTGGACGCTGTTCTTGATTACTTGCCATCACCGTTAGATATCCCAGCTATCAAAGGGATTGACCCTAAAACTGATGAAGAAGTAGAACGTCCTGCAGACGACAGCGCTCCTTTCTCAGCTTTAGCATTTAAAGTTATGACTGACCCATTCGTAGGTCGTTTAACTTTCTTCCGTGTGTACTCTGGTGTTTTACAATCAGGTTCATACGTACAAAACGCAACAAAAGGCAAACGCGAACGTGTTGGTCGTATCCTACAGATGCATGCCAACTCTCGTTCAGAAATCTCTGAAGTTTACGCTGGAGATATCGCTGCTGCTGTTGGTTTGAAAGACACAACTACTGGGGACACACTATGTGATGAAAAGAGTCTAGTTATTCTTGAATCCATGGAATTCCCAGAACCAGTTATCCAAGTCGCTATTGAACCTAAATCAAAAGCTGACCAAGATAAAATGGGTGTGGCTTTACAAAAACTATCTGAAGAAGATCCTACTTTCCGTGCTGAAACAAACGTGGAAACAGGCGAAACAATCATCGCTGGTATGGGTGAACTTCACTTAGATATCATCGTTGACCGTATGCGTCGTGAATTCAAAGTTGAAGCTAACGTAGGTGCGCCTCAAGTATCTTACCGTGAAACTTTCCGTGCTGGCACTCAAGCCGAAGGTAAGTTTGTACGTCAGTCTGGTGGTAAAGGTCAATACGGTCACGTATGGATTGAATTTACACCAAATGAAGAAGGTGCTGGTTTCGAATTTGAAAATGCGATCGTCGGTGGGGTTGTTCCTCGTGAATACATTCCAGCTGTTGAAACTGGTTTGAAAGATGCTATGGAAAATGGTGTCTTAGCTGGCTATCCATTAGTAGATATCAAAGCTAAACTTTACGATGGTTCATACCATGATGTCGATTCAAATGAAACTGCCTTCCGTGTTGCTGCTTCTATGGCATTACGTGCAGCAGCTAAGAAAGCTAATCCAGTAATCCTTGAACCAATCATGGCTGTAGAAGTTGTTATCCCTGAAGATTACTTAGGTGATGTTATGGGTCACGTAACTGCTCGTCGTGGACGTGTTGAAGGTATGGAAGCTCGCGCTGGCGGCCAACAAGTTGTTCGTGCGATGGTTCCACTTGCTGAAATGTTTGGTTATGCTACAACTCTTCGTTCTGCTACTCAAGGTCGTGGTACATTTACAATGACATTTGACCACTACGAAGATGTACCAAAATCAGTACAAGAAGAAATCATTAAGAAAAACGGCGGAAAAGCTGAATAATTTCTTAAAACCGGATAGTCCTGCAAAGAGATTATCCAAAGAGACTATATTTTTAATATAGTTTCGTGTAAAATAATTATCGATGATATGGGCATGTGGTGTACCTTGTGTACATCATATACCTATCAGACAAATAAAAAATATATTGTATTTTTAGGAGGACATTTTAAAATGGCAAAAGAAAAATTTGACCGTTCTAAACCACACGTTAACATTGGTACTATCGGACACGTTGACCATGGTAAAACTACATTAACAGCTGCAATCACAACTGTACTATCTAAGAAAAACGGCGGCCAAGCTATGGCTTACGATCAAATCGATGGTGCTCCAGAAGAACGCGAACGCGGAATCACAATCTCAACAGCTCACGTTGAGTATGAAACAGATACACGCCACTACGCTCACGTTGACTGCCCAGGACACGCGGACTACGTTAAAAACATGATCACTGGTGCTGCTCAAATGGACGGAGCTATCTTGGTAGTTTCTGCTGCTGACGGCCCAATGCCTCAAACTCGTGAACACATCCTATTGTCTCGTCAAGTTGGTGTTCCTTACATCGTTGTATTCTTGAACAAAGTAGACATGGTTGATGACGAAGAATTACTAGAATTAGTTGAAATGGAAGTTCGTGACCTATTAACAGAATACGAATTCCCTGGTGACGATGTTCCTGTAGTTGCTGGATCAGCTTTGAAAGCTCTAGAAGGCGACGCTTCATACGAAGAAAAAATTCTTGAATTAATGGCTGCAGTTGACGAATACATCCCAACTCCAGAACGTGACAACGACAAACCATTCATGATGCCAGTTGAAGACGTGTTCTCAATTACTGGACGTGGTACTGTTGCTACAGGTCGTGTTGAACGTGGACAAGTTCGCGTTGGTGACGAAGTTGAAGTTGTTGGTATTGCTGAAGAAACTTCAAAAACAACAGTTACTGGTGTTGAAATGTTCCGTAAATTGTTAGACTACGCTGAAGCTGGAGACAACATTGGTGCTTTACTACGTGGTGTTGCACGTGAAGACATCCAACGTGGACAAGTTTTAGCTAAACCAGGTACAATCACACCTCATACAAAATTCTCTGCAGAAGTATACGTGTTGACAAAAGAAGAAGGTGGACGTCATACTCCATTCTTCACTAACTACCGTCCACAATTCTACTTCCGTACAACTGACGTAACAGGTGTTGTTGAATTACCAGAAGGAACTGAAATGGTTATGCCTGGCGACAACGTAACAATGGAAGTTGAATTAATCCACCCAATCGCTATCGAAAACGGTACTAAATTCTCAATCCGTGAAGGCGGACGTACAGTTGGTGCCGGTGTCGTTACAGAAATCAAAGCTTAATTCACTTAAGTTTTAAAGTAAAGCAACATTTATTCGGACGTAATCGCTCGGAACGAAGGTCTCAGGATCTTTGTTCCGAGCTTTTTTATTTATTGCAGGATCAGGAAAAAAGACAGGAGCATTATAATAGAAGAAACACGAAATAAAAGAGTCAGTATTTTCTAAATGAAACTTTATGAAAACAAAATGTTTTTTACAAGAAAAAGCCTTGCTTTGTGAGTTTATATATATTATAATGACAAAGGTGCGTTTACTTTAGTGAATTGCACAGACGTAATCAGAATGATTTCGTCGGCTAAGAAACGAGAGGTTGCGACACGCCCGGACGCTTTGCCACGAACGAGCGTGACGGAAATTTTCGTGGAGCTATGTCTACTTTTCAAAATAGGCGAAGGAGGGAACAAGATGGCAAAACAAAAAATTCGTATCCGTTTAAAAGCGTATGAACACCGTATTTTAGATCAATCAGCGGATAAAATCGTGGAAACTGCAAAAAGAACTGGAGCTAGCGTGTCTGGTCCAATTCCATTACCAACTGAACGCAGTCTTTACACAATTATCCGTGCGACTCATAAATACAAAGATTCACGCGAACAATTCGAAATGCGTACACACAAACGTCTTATCGACATTGTGAACCCAACACCAAAAACTGTTGATGCTTTGATGAAGCTAGACTTACCATCTGGTGTAAACATCGAAATCAAATTATAAAACTAAAACAAAAATAATGGAGGTGTACTCATGACCAAAGGAATCTTAGGGAAAAAAGTGGGAATGACACAAATCTTCACTGAATCTGGTGAATTAATTCCAGTAACTGTTGTAGAAGCTACTCCAAACGTAGTACTACAAGTGAAAACAATGGAAACGGATGGCTACGAAGCTATTCAAGTTGGTTACCAAGATATGCGTGAAGTTTTATCAAACAAACCTGCGAAAGGTCATGTTGCAAAAGCAAACACGGCTCCTAAGCGCTTCATTCGTGAATTCAAAAATGTTGAGCTAGGAGAATATGAAGTAGGAAAAGAAATTACAGTAGATGTTTTCCAAGCAGGAGACATTATTGATGTAACAGGTACTACGAAAGGTAAAGGATTCCAAGGGGTTATCAAACGCCACGGACAAAGCCGCGGACCAATGGCTCACGGTTCTCGTTACCATCGTCGTCCTGGGTCAATGGGTCCAGTTGCACCTAACCGTGTATTTAAAAACAAACGTCTTGCTGGCCGTATGGGTGGCAACCGCGTAACTATCCAAAACTTGGAAGTTGTACGTGTCGATGCAGAAAGAAATGTTATCTTGATCAAAGGTAATGTTCCTGGAGCTAAAAAATCTTTAATCACTATCAAATCAGCTGTGAAAGCTAAATAATTGTAGGAAGAAAGGAGGAACTAAGGAATGCCGAATGTAGCATTATTCAAACAAGATGGAAGCCAAAACGGTGAAATCACACTTAACGAAGAAATCTTCGGAATTGAACCTAATGAAAGTGTTGTTTACGATGCAATCGTAATGCAACGTGCGTCATTAAGACAAGGAACACACGCGGTTAAAAACCGTAGCGCTGTTCGCGGCGGCGGACGTAAACCATGGCGTCAAAAAGGAACAGGTCGTGCACGTCAAGGATCTATCCGCTCACCACAATGGCGTGGAGGTGGCGTAGTCTTTGGACCAACACCACGTTCTTACAGCTACAAACTTCCTAAAAAAGTTCGTCGTTTAGCAATGAAATCTGTATTGTCAGAAAAAGTTGCTGAAAACAACTTGGTAGCAATCGAAGGCTTGAACTTCGACGCACCAAAAACAAAAGAATTCAAACAAGTTCTTGCTAACTTATCTATCGACTCTAAAGTATTGGTTGTTCTAGAAAAAGGTAACGACTTTGCTGCTTTATCAGCACGTAACTTACCAAACGTTTCTGTAGTAACTTCTGATAATGTGAGTGTGCTAGACGTTGTATCAAATACAAAAGTGTTAGCAACACAAACTGCTCTTACTCAAATTGAGGAGGTGCTTGCATAATGAACTTACTAGACGTAATCAAACGCCCAGTGATCACTGAAAAATCAATGCTTGCCATGGATGACAAGAAATACACTTTTGAAGTGGACACTCGCGCAAACAAAACTTTAGTAAAACAAGCGGTAGAAGCTGCTTTTGACGTTAAAGTCAAAAACGTGAACATCGTGAACGTACGTGCGAAATTCAAACGTATGGGCAAATATGCAGGATATACAAAAAAACGTCGCAAAGCGATCGTTACATTGACTGAAGATTCAAAAGAAATCCAATTATTCGAAGCTGCTGAATAAGCGCTAATAGATAACTCATTAAATTAGGAGGGAAAAACGTGGCGATTAAAAAGTACAAACCTACCTCAAATGGTCGTCGTAACATGACAGGTTCTGATTTTGCTGAAATCACAACATCAACACCTGAAAAATCATTGTTACAACCATTGAAAAACCATGCTGGACGTAACAACAACGGCCGCATCACTGTACGTCATCAAGGTGGCGGACACAAACGCCAATATCGCGTGATCGACTTCAAACGTAACAAAGATAACGTTGTTGCAACTGTTCAAACGATCGAATATGATCCAAACCGTTCAGCTAACATCGCGTTAGTACACTATGAAGATGGAGTGAAAGCTTACATCTTAGCACCTAAAGGACTAGAAGTGGGTATGAAACTTGTTTCAGGTCCAGAAGCAGATATCAAAGTCGGAAATGCTCTTCCATTAGAAAACATTCCAGTTGGTACTGTTATCCACAACATTGAAATGAAACCTGGTAAAGGTGGACAATTGATCCGTTCTGCTGGTACAAGTGCTCAAGTACTTGGTAAAGAAGGCAAATACGTATTGATCCGCTTGAACTCTGGTGAAGTTCGTATGATCTTAGCTGCATGCCGTGCTACAATCGGTTCTGTAGGTAACGAACAACACGAATTAATCAACATCGGTAAAGCTGGACGCTCTCGTTGGATGCGTAAACGCCCAACTGTACGTGGTAGCGTAATGAACCCTAATGATCACCCACACGGTGGTGGTGAAGGTAAAGCTCCTATCGGACGTAAAGCACCAGTTTCTCCTTGGGGTCAACCAGCTCTTGGTTACAAAACTCGTAACAAAAAAGCTAAATCAGACAAACTTATTGTTCGTCGTCGCAAAAATAAATAATTACTTTGACCATGTGTCGCACATTTTGAGAGGAGGTTCACCATGGGTCGTAGTTTAAAGAAAGGACCTTTTGTCGATGAGCATTTAATGAAAAAAGTTGAAGCTCAAGCAGGGGTTGAAAAGAAAAAAGTTATCAAAACTTGGTCACGCCGTTCAACAGTTTTCCCAAGTTTTGTTGGATATACCATCGCAGTTTATGATGGACGTAAACATGTACCAGTTTACATCCAAGAAGACATGGTAGGACACAAATTAGGTGAATTTGCACCTACAAGAACTTATCGTGGACATGCTGCTGACGATAAGAAAACGAAACGCTAATTTGAGGGGAGGATAAATCCAAATGGCAGAACAAATCACATCAGCTAAAGCAACTGCAAAAACAGTTCGCACTTCACCTCGAAAAGCCCGTTTAGTAATTGACCTTATCAGAGGTAAAAGTGTCGCAGATGCAATTTCAATCTTGAAATTCACACCAAACAAATCTGCTGGAATCATTGAAAAAGTATTGATGTCAGCAGTTGCGAATGCAGAAAATAACTTTGACTTAGATGTTGAAAACTTGGTAGTAAGCGAAGCTTTTGTTAACGAAGGACCTACAATGAAACGTTTCCGTCCTCGTGCAAAAGGATCAGCTTCTCCAATCAACAAACGTACAAGTCATATCACGGTAGTCGTATCAGAAAAATAAGGAGGGATAATCAGTGGGTCAAAAAGTACATCCAATTGGAATGCGTGTAGGCATCATCCGCGACTGGGATGCTAAATGGTATGCTGAAAAAGAGTATGCTGAGTTCTTACACGAAGATTTAAGAATCCGTAAATTTATTTCAACTAAACTTGCTGATGCTGCTGTATCAACAGTTGAAATCGAACGCGCAACAGGTCGCGTAAACATTTCAATTCACACAGCTAAACCAGGTATGGTTATTGGTAAAGGCGGTTCTGAAGTCGAAAGCCTAAGAAAAGAATTAAACAAATTAACTGGTAAAAGAATCCATATCAATATCGTGGAAATCAAAAAACCAGATCTAGATGCAAAATTAGTAGGTGAAGGAATCGCACGTCAATTAGAAAACCGTGTTGCTTTCCGTCGCGCTCAAAAACAAGCCATCCAACGCTCAATGCGTGCTGGCGCTCAAGGGATCAAAACTCAAGTATCTGGTCGTCTAAACGGAGCAGATATCGCTCGTTCAGAAGGATACTCAGAAGGAACTGTTCCTCTTCATACTTTACGTGCGGACATTGATTACGCATGGGAAGAAGCAGATACAACATACGGAAAACTAGGAGTTAAAGTGTGGATCTATCGTGGAGAAATTCTTCCAACTAAAAAAAACACTGAGAAAGGAGGGAAATAATCATGTTAGTACCTAAACGTGTAAAACACCGTCGTGAATTCCGCGGAAAAATGCGCGGGGAAGCTAAAGGCGGAAAAGAAGTAGCATTCGGTGAATACGGTTTGCAAGCTGTTGATTCACATTGGATCACAAACCGCCAAATCGAAGCTGCTCGTATCGCAATGACTCGTTACATGAAACGTGGTGGGAAAGTATGGATTAAAATTTTCCCTCACAAATCTTATACTGCCAAAGCAATTGGGGTACGTATGGGTTCTGGTAAAGGGGCACCTGAAGGATGGGTTGCACCAGTAAAACGTGGTAAAATCATGTTTGAAATCGCAGGCGTTCCTGAAGAAGTAGCTCGTGAAGCGTTACGTCTAGCTTCTCACAAATTACCAATGAAAACTAAGATCGTAAAACGTGAGGAAATGGGTGGTGAATCGAATGAAGGTTAAAGAAATCAGAGAATTAACCACTGCCGAAATGCTTGATCAAGAAAAACAATTAAAAGAAGAATTGTTTAATCTTAGATTCCAATTAGCAACAGGTCAATTAGAAAACACTGCACGTATTAAAGAAGTACGTAAATCGATTGCACGCATCAAAACTGTGTTGCGTGAACAAGCTAAGTAATTATGGAAGGAGGCCATTAAGCGTATGACTGAAGGAAGAAATCAACGCAAAGTTTATCAAGGTCGCGTGGTTTCAGACAAAATGGATAAAACAATTACCGTTGCTGTCGAAACAAAGAAAAACCACCCTATCTATGGCAAACGCATGAACTATTCTAAGAAATACAAAGTGCATGATGAAAACAACACAGCAAAAGTTGGCGACATCGTGAGAATTATGGAAACTCGTCCATTATCAGCTACAAAACGTTTCCGTTTGTTGGAAGTAGTCGAAGAAGCAGTTATTATCTAATAACACGAGATTTTCCTATATAGATTGAATGCAAAATCTGAAAGGAGGATACACAACGTGATCCAAGCAGAAAGTCGTTTAAAAGTCGCTGATAACTCAGGCGCACGTGAAATTTTGACGATCAAAGTCCTTGGTGGATCTGGTCGTAAAACTGCTAACATCGGTGATGTGATCGTTGCTACGGTTAAACAAGCAACGCCAGGTGGGGTTGTCAAAAAAGGTGACGTCGTTAAAGCCGTTATCGTTCGAACAAAATCAGGAGCTCGTCGTACAGACGGTTCATATATTAAATTTGATGAAAATGCTGCAGTGATTATTCGTGATGATAAAAGCCCTCGTGGAACACGTATCTTTGGGCCAGTTGCACGTGAACTACGTGAAAACAACTTCATGAAGATCGTTTCACTAGCACCAGAAGTTTTATAATCTTGAGACACTTATCAAAGGAGGTGCGAAACAGTTATGTTTGTTAAAAAAGGCGATAAAGTTAAAGTTATCACTGGAAAAGACAAAAACAAAGAAGGCGTTGTACTAGCAGCGTTCCCGAAAAAAGATAAAGTTATTGTCGAAGGTGTAAATGTCGTTAAAAAACACCAAAAACCTTCTCAAGCTGCTCCTCAAGGTGGAATTGTTGAGATGGAAGCGCCAATTCATGTTTCTAACGTGATGGTGGTTGACTCTACTGGTGTAGCTGGCCGAGTTGGCTACAAAGAAGTAGACGGCAAAAAAGTCCGTGTTTCTAAAAAAACCGGTGAAGTTTTAGATAAATAAAAGTTTAAGGAAGGAGGGTCTTACTGAATGAACCGCCTAAAAGAAAAATATCTTAAAGAAGTAACTCCATCATTGATGGAAAAATTTAACTATAGCTCTGTTATGCAAACACCTAAAGTTGAAAAAATCGTCATCAACATGGGTGTTGGTGATGCGGTATCAAACGCTAAAAACTTAGATAAAGCAGTTGAAGAATTAACTTTGATCACTGGTCAAAAACCAATGATTACAAAAGCTAAAAAATCAATCGCTGGATTCCGTTTACGTGAAGGAATGCCAATTGGTGCAAAAGTTACATTGCGCGGAGAAAGAATGTACGAATTCTTAGACAAATTGGTTTCTGTTTCACTACCACGTGTACGTGACTTCCATGGTGTAAGTAAAAAAGCCTTTGACGGTCGTGGAAACTATACTTTAGGTATTAAAGAACAATTGATCTTCCCAGAAGTAGATTATGATTTAGTAGATAAAGTACGTGGTATGGACATCGTTATTGTAACAACAGCAAACTCTGATGAAGAATCTCGTGAGTTGTTGACACAATTAGGCATGCCATTCCAAAAATAATTAAAGGAGGCGAACTACGTGGCTAAAAAATCAATGATTGCTAAAAACAAACGTCCTGCAAAATTTTCAACACAAGCTTATACTCGTTGCGAACGTTGCGGACGTCCACATTCAGTTTATCGTAAGTTCCATCTTTGCCGTATTTGCTTCCGCGAACTTGCCTATAAAGGTCAAATTCCCGGCGTGAAGAAAGCTAGCTGGTAAAAAGTAAATTCGCATAAGAAGGAGGTAAAAGATCAATGGTCATGACAGATCCAATTGCAGATTTTCTAACTCGTATCCGTAACGCAAACATGGTTAAACATGAGTCTTTAGAAGTACCTGCATCAAAAATTAAACGTGACATCGCTGAAATCTTGAAACGTGAAGGTTTCGTTCGTGATGTTGAATACATCGAAGATGACAAACAAGGCGTGATCCGTGTTTTCCTAAAATTTGGTAAAAACGGCGAACGTGTTATCACAAACTTAAAACGTATCTCTAAACCAGGTTTGCGTGCTTATGTCAAAGCTGACGAAGTACCAAAAGTATTGAACGGTTTAGGTATCGCAATCATTTCGACTTCTGAAGGTGTTGTCACTGATAAAGAAGCTCGTGAAAAAAATATCGGCGGCGAAGTTATCGCTTACGTATGGTAATCAAGTAGAATCTACAAGGAGGTGTCTTTAAGTGAGCCGTATCGGAAATAAAGTCGTTGTTATCCCTGAAGGAGTAACAGTTACTCAAGACGGAAACAACGTTACAGTTAAAGGACCAAAAGGTGAATTGACTCGTACTTTTTCAGCAGATATCAAAATGAATATCGAAGGAAACGAAGTAACTTTCACTCGTCCAAACGACAGTAAAGAAATGAAAACAATTCATGGAACAACTCGTGCGAACTTCAACAACATGGTTGTAGGTGTCAGCGAAGGTTTCCAAAAAGCGTTAGAACTAATCGGGGTTGGGTACCGTGCACAATTACAAGGATCAAAACTTGTATTGAACGTTGGTTACTCACATCCAGTAGAAATCACACCACCAGCTGGAGTAACTGTTGAAGTACCAGCTAACACACAAGTAATTGTTAAAGGTGCGAACAAAGAAGAAGTTGGCGAATTAGCTGCAAACATTCGTGGAACTCGTCCTCCAGAACCTTATAAAGGTAAAGGTATTCGTTATGTTGGCGAATATGTACGCCGTAAAGAAGGTAAAACTGGTAAATAATCGTTTAGAAAAATTGCATAGAAGCCAGCAGCAGGAAAAAGGCATTTGGCTGAAGTTTACCTTCAAAAAAATACATTTTTACTTGTGCCGCAGCTTCTATTTTTCGAAACGTATTTACTGCTTGAAATAGTAGTACAATAAAAATAAAGAGGTGACAATTGTGATTACAAAACCAGATAAGAACAAAACACGTCAAAAGAGACATCGTCGTGTACGTAACAATATCTCTGGTACTGCTGAGCGCCCACGCTTGAACGTTTTTCGTTCTAACAAAAACATCTACGCTCAAATTATTGATGACGTAGCGGGTGTAACGCTAGCAAGTGCCTCTACCTTGGATAAAGAAATTTCAGGTGGAACAAAAACAGAAGCAGCACAAGCTGTCGGTAAACTAGTTGCTGAACGTGCAGCTGAAAAAGGCATTAAAGTAGTAGTCTTTGACCGTGGTGGATACCTTTACCATGGCCGTGTGCAAGCTTTAGCTGAAGCTGCTCGCGAAAATGGACTAGAATTTTAGAAGAAGGAGGAATACCATTCATGGTTTATATCGATCCAAAACATTTGGAATTAGAAGACCGCGTTGTTGCAATTAACCGTGTAACAAAAGTTGTTAAAGGTGGACGTCGTCTACGTTTCGCTGCTTTAGTTGTTGTCGGTGACAAAAACGGACACGTAGGATTTGGTACAGGTAAAGCTCAAGAAGTTCCTGAAGCAATCCGTAAAGCAATTGAAGATGCGAAGAAAAACTTAGTTGAAGTACCTATGGTTGGTTCAACAATCCCACACGAAGTAATCGGTGCTTTTAGTGGTGGTAGAATCCTAATGAAACCTGCTGTAGAAGGTTCTGGGGTTGCTGCTGGTGGACCAGTTCGTGCCGTATTAGAATTAGCTGGGGTAGCAGATATCACTTCTAAATCTTTAGGCTCAAATACACCAATCAACGTTGTTCGCGCAACAGTTGAAGGTTTGAAACAATTGAAACGTGCAGAAGAAGTTGCAGAACTTCGCGGCAAATCAGTTGAAGAATTAATCGGATAAGGAGGACAACAATAATGGCTGAATTAAAAGTTACTTTAAAACGCAGTATTATCGGACGTCCTCAAAACCAACGCGATACAGTTAAAGCGTTAGGTCTTACAAAGATTAACAGTTCAGTGGTTAAGCCTTCTAATGAAGCAATTAAAGGCATGATCAATACTGTTTCTCACCTAGTGGACGTTGAAGAAATTTAATTTAGAAAAATCATAACTAGAACATTAAGGAGGTGCCAAACCTATGAAACTTCATGAATTAAAACCTGCTGAAGGTTCACGCCAAGTACGTAACCGTGTTGGTCGTGGTACTTCATCTGGTAACGGAAAAACTGCCGGACGCGGACAAAAAGGACAAAAAGCTCGTTCAGGCGGCGGTGTGCGTTTAGGATTTGAAGGGGGACAAACACCATTGTTCCGTCGTTTACCAAAACGAGGATTCACAAACGTGAACCGTAAAGACTATGCAGTCATTAATCTTGATGTATTGAACCGCTTTGAAGACGGAGCTGAAGTAACTCCTGTTGCTTTAGTTGAAGCTGGAATCGTGAAAAACGAAAAAGCTGGAATCAAAGTATTAGCTAATGGGGAACTAAACAAGAAATTAACTGTGAAAGCAGCAAAATTCTCTAAAGCAGCTCAAGAAGCAATTGAAGCGGCTGGTGGATCAATCGAGGTGATCTAATGTTTAGACTATTAAAAGATGCTTTTAAAGTAAAAGACATTAGATCGAAAATCCTATTTACTGTATTTGTGTTGTTTGTATTTCGCCTAGGTGCACATATTACTGTACCAGGCGTAAATGCTGCTTCATTGCAAAACCTTTCTTCTTTGCCATTTTTCAACATGTTGAACTTGGTAAGTGGTAGTGCGATGCAAAACTTTTCCATTTTCTCAATGGGGGTTTCACCATACATTACTGCTTCTATCGTCATTCAGCTTCTTCAAATGGACATCGTGCCTCGATTTGTTGAATGGTCGAAACAAGGGGAAGTTGGTCGTAAAAAACTGAATCAAGCGACTCGATATCTGACATTAGTATTGGCATTTATCCAATCTGTCGGTATCACTGCTGGATTCAATCAATACGCTCAATTAGGTTTCGTGAATAATCCTAACGTAGCAACTTACGTAACGATCGGTTTGATTCTAACAGCCGGTACGATGTTTGTTACTTGGCTAGGAGAACAGATCACAGAAAAAGGTATCGGAAATGGCGTATCAATGATCATTTTTGCAGGTATCATTTCTAGATTGCCTGAAAGTATCAGAGAAATTTATGAAGATTACTTTATAAATATTGATCCTTCAGACATATGGAAATCTGCTATTTTTGTGGCCATTTTACTAGTAGCGGTCTTGTTGATCGTGACATTCGTAACATTTTTCCAACAAGCTGAACGCAAGATCCCGATCCAATATACGAAACGCGTAGCTGGCGCGCCTACAAGCAGCTATCTGCCGTTGAAAGTAAATGCAGCTGGAGTTATTCCAGTTATCTTTGCTAGTTCGTTTATTGCTACGCCAAATGCTGTTTTACAAGCATTGAGCGGTAGATTCGGTTCTGAAAACTGGTACAAAGTGATGATGGAGATCTTTAACTATAATACAGCACCTGGTGCTACGATTTATACGATTCTGATCGTTGCCTTCACTTTCTTCTACGCCTTTGTTCAAGTAAACCCTGAGAAATTAGCGGAAAACTTGCAAAAGCAAGGAAGTTATATACCAAGCGTACGCCCTGGTAAGGGGACTGAAGAGTATGTCTCAAGATTACTGATGCGTTTAAGTACAGTTGGTGCAGTCTTCCTTGGTTTAGTGGCATTGCTTCCAATCATTGCTCAAATGGTTTGGGATCTTCCACAATCAATCGGATTAGGCGGTACAAGCTTACTGATCGTTATCGGTGTAGCTTTAGAAACTGCGAAACAGTTAGAAGGCTTAATGCTGAAACGTAAATATGTTGGATTCATTGAGTAAGAAAGCGTGTTGAGGTTTTCCCTCAACACACGTTCTCACACATTTATTAGGAGGGAAAACAATGAACCTCATTTTAATGGGGCTGCCAGGCGCAGGTAAAGGAACACAAGCTGAAAAAATCATTGATGCTTATGGTATTCCGCACATCTCAACAGGAGATATGTTCCGCGCAGCGATGCAAAACGAAACAGCTCTTGGCCTGGAAGCAAAGTCTTATATGGATAAAGGTGCATTAGTTCCTGATGAAGTAACAAATGGAATCGTGAAAGAGCGACTAGCTGAACCAGATACAGAGAAAGGCTTCTTATTAGATGGCTTTCCACGTACGCTAGATCAAGCAAAAGCTCTGGACGCAATGCTAAAAGATTTGAATAAAAAAATTGATGCTGTCATCGATATCCATGTTGGTGAAGAAATCTTGGTCGAACGTCTAGCCGGCCGATTTATCTGCAGCAATTGTGGAGCAACTTACCATAAAATTTTCAACCCTACAAAAGTTGAAGACACATGTGATCGTTGCGGTGGGCATGAATTCTATCAAAGAGAAGATGATAAACCTGAGACGGTTAAAAATCGTCTGGCTATCAACATCAAAAATAGTGAACCAATCTTGGCTTATTATAAAGAACAAGGTTTGCTAAACACTATTGATGGTGCTCGTGAAATCGATGCTGTATTTGCAGATGTACAAAAAATCATTGAAAAATAGCACGATTGCCCGTAGCCGACTTGCATTATGCAGTTACTCTTGTCAAGTTCAATAAATTATGATAGAATATGTCAGTCCGACTTCTAGAGAATCCTCTAGATGATCCATTTTGAGAATTTTGAGGTGGGAACTGCAGTTTCCGCCATTTTATCGTGTGAAAATGCGAAACAAGTACAAGGAGGTACTGTGCGTGGCAAAAGAAGATATGATTGAAGTCGAAGGTACAGTCGTCGAAACTTTGCCGAATGCAATGTTTAAAGTTGAACTAGAAAACGGACACCAAGTTCTTGCTACTGTTTCAGGTAAAATTCGTATGCATTACATCCGTATCTTACCTGGTGACAAAGTAACGGTTGAATTGTCTCCATACGATCTTAACCGTGGCCGTATTACTTATCGCTTTAAATAATTGTACTCCGTAAAACTACAGGAGGTATTATCATGAAAGTAAGACCATCAGTAAAACCAATGTGCGAACATTGTAAAGTAATTCGTCGTAAAGGACGCGTTATGGTGATTTGCCCAGCAAATCCAAAACATAAACAACGTCAAGGATAATTGGAGGTGCTATAAATATGGCTCGTATTGCAGGAGTAGATATTCCTCGTGATAAACGTGTAGTAGTTTCACTTACTTATATCTATGGTATTGGTAACACTACTGCTAAAAAGATCTTAGCTGATGCTGGTGTATCTGAAGATGTTCGCGTTCGTGAATTAACGAATGAACAAACAGATGCTATCCGTGCAGAAGTAGATAAATTAAAAGTTGAAGGGGATCTTCGTCGTGAAGTGAACTTGAACATCAAACGTTTGATGGAAATCGGTTCTTACCGTGGAATCCGTCATCGCCGTGGATTGCCTGTTCGTGGACAAAACACGAAAAACAATGCACGTACTCGTAAAGGCCCAGCTCGCGCTATCGCTGGCAAGAAAAAATAATTCTTAAGTGAAGGAGGTTAAAACTTCATGGCAGCAAAAAAAGTGAATCGTAAACGCCGTGTGAAGAAGAATATAGAAGCAGGTATTGCACATATCCATTCTACATTCAATAACACTATCATCATGATCACTGATACTCACGGAAATGCATTAGCGTGGTCATCAGCTGGTTCATTAGGTTTCAAAGGAAGCAAAAAATCAACTCCTTTTGCCGCTCAAATGGCAGCAGAAACTGCTACAAAAGCAGCAATGGAACACGGATTAAAGACTGTTGAAGTAACAGTTAAAGGACCTGGTTCTGGACGTGAAGCAGCAATTCGTTCATTACAAGCTACAGGTTTAGAAGTGACTGCAATTCGTGACGTGACTCCAGTTCCTCATAATGGTGCCCGCCCTCCAAAACGCCGTCGTGTTTAATGAGTGCCGCTCATTTTGAGTTTTATCAGTAACGTCATTGAACAAGACACTTTTCGTTTTGAAAGGGGTAAAGATAAGAATGATTGAGTTCGAAAAACCAAGAATCGCAAAAATTGATGAAGAAAAAGATTATGGCAAGTTCATCGTTGAACCTCTTGAAAGAGGGTATGGGACTACTTTAGGGAATTCCCTACGTCGTATTTTATTATCTTCTTTGCCAGGTGCTGCCATCACTAATATTCAAATCGATGGTGTACTGCATGAATTCTCTACCATCAAAGGTGTTAGAGAAGACGTCACTCAAATCATCTTGAACATTAAAGGCTTAGCGCTGAAAATGTATGGCCAAGAAGAAAAAACCCTTGAAATCGATATTACCGGACCTGCTACAGTAACTGCTGGCGATATTATCGTTGATAGTGATGTAGAAATTCTTAACAAAGATATGTACATCTGTAGTGTCTCTGAAGGAGCTACGTTCCATGCTCGCTTAACAGTGAAACCTGGACGTGGTTATGTTCAAGCAGATGAAAATAAAAAAGAAGATATGCCAATTGGCGTTCTTCCAGTCGATTCAATCTACACACCTGTTCGTCGTGTGAACTATCAAGTTGAGAACACACGTGTTGGACACCGTGAAGATTTTGATAAATTGACGATGGAGATTTGGACAGATGGTTCAATTGAACCGTTGGAAGCAATGAGTTTGTCTGCGAAAATCATGACTGAACATTTGGATATTTTTGTGAACTTAACTGATGAAGCAAAAAATGCTGAAATCATGGTCGAAAAAGAAGAAACACAAAAAGAAAAAATGTTGGAAATGACGATCGAAGAGTTAGACTTGTCTGTTCGCTCTTACAATTGTTTGAAACGTGCAGGAATCAATACTGTACAAGAACTTACAAATAAATCTGAGCCTGAAATGATTAAAGTCCGTAACTTAGGACGTAAATCATTAGAAGAAGTTAAAGCAAAATTGCACGACTTAGGTTTAGGTTTACGTAAAGAAGATTAAAACCTTTTACGAAGGAGGGAAACCAACGTGAGTTATCGTAAACTAGGACGCACATCTAGCCAACGTAAAGCGATGTTGCGTGATTTAACAACTGATTTATTAATCAACGAACGTATTGTGACTACTGAAGCTCGTGCGAAAGAAGTTCGCTCAACTACAGAAAAAATGATCACTTTAGGTAAACGCGGAGATTTGCATGCACGTCGTCAAGCTGCGGCTTTCGTACGTAATGAAGTTGCCAGCGTGCGTGAAGAAAATGAGGACATCGTCATTGAATCAGCTTTACAAAAACTGTTCAACGATATTGCACCTCGTTACGCAGAACGTCAAGGCGGATACACACGCATTTTGAAGACAGAACCAAGACGCGGTGATGGTGCACCAATGGTTGTCTTAGAACTTGTCTAAAATCACACTAATAACATCACTTTATAGATGATTCTTTTAGAGTGTTATGATGTTGGAAGATATTTTTCCGAGTCTAGCTCAGCGCTGCTCCTCAAGCGAATATCGCTTGGGGAGTAAGCACTCATCATAAAGTGTTTTTTTATACCTTCAATTACCTGTCATGACAGATATGTTTGAAGGCATAAAAAAACATTTTAAGCGAGAAATAATTGAAAATTTTGTCTTTTTTTGATAGTGTTAGTAGGAACTTTAGGATGAAGAAGGAGTAATCATGGAGCCAATTATTGAATTAGAAAAGATAAATTATAAATACCAGCCAGATGATCTTCGCCCCGCATTGAAAGATGTCTCCTTTACAATTGATAAAGGTGAGTGGATCGCTATTATTGGACACAATGGTTCAGGAAAATCGACACTTGCCAAAACGATTAATGGATTGCTTCTGCCAGAATCAGGGATCGTGAAAGTGGGAAATCAAATATTGGATGAAGAAAATATTTGGACGATCCGACAGATGGTTGGAATGGTTTTTCAAAATCCAGACAATCAGTTCGTTGGTTCGACAGTAGAAGATGACGTTGCTTTTGGTCTTGAAAATCAAGGGATTCCCAGAGAAGAAATGCTAGTGCGTGTGAAAGATGCACTTGAGAAAGTTAGAATGGCTGAGTTTGCTTCACGCGAGCCTGCTCGTTTATCAGGAGGGCAAAAACAACGTGTTGCCATTGCCGGCGTGGTTGCCTTACGACCTGATATCATTATTTTAGATGAAGCAACCAGTATGCTAGATCCAGAAGGTCGCGAAGAAGTGATCTCTACGATCAAGAAGATCAAAGAAGAAAGTCAATTGACCGTTATATCTATCACTCATGATATTGATGAAGCAGCTAATGCCAATCGGATACTAGTGATGAGACAAGGAGAACTTGTCCGCGAAGGTACACCAAAAGAAATTTTTTCTGCTGGTCCTGAACTGATCGACTTAGGTCTAGATCTACCATTTCCTGAAAAACTGAAGAGCGCACTGAAAGAACGTGGGGTTGATGTGCCCAGTGAATATATGACAGAAGAAAGGATGGTGGATTGGTTATGGACATCCGTTTTGAACAAGTAGACTTCACTTATCAGCCGAATACACCATTTGAACAAAGAGCCTTATTTGACATCAATATGACGATCAAAGAAAACAGTTATACTGCATTAGTAGGGCATACCGGAAGCGGGAAATCAACCTTGCTTCAGCATTTGAATGCGCTTGTTAAGCCAACAAGCGGTACAGTCCATATTGGAGAACGAGATATTCAGCCGGATACGGATAATAAGAATTTAAAGCCCATCCGAAAAAAAGTTGGCATCGTCTTTCAGTTTCCAGAAGCACAGCTATTCGAAGAAACGGTAGCAAAAGACATTGCTTTCGGTCCTAAAAACTTTGGTGTCAGCGAAGAAGAAGCACTAGTCCTAGCAAAAGAAACATTAGAACAAGTTGGGCTGGATGAAAGCTATTTGGAACGTTCGCCATTTGAACTTTCAGGAGGGCAAATGCGTAGAGTAGCAATCGCTGGTGTGCTTGCCATGAGGCCGGAAGTACTTGTATTGGATGAACCAACGGCAGGACTTGATCCCCAGGGTAGAAAAGAAATGATGGAGATGTTTTGGCGTCTTCATAAGGAACAGCAGATCACTATTGTATTAGTTACGCATTTAATGGATGATGTAGCCAATTTTGCAGATTATGTCTATGTGCTGGAAAAGGGACGAATCGTTAATAGCGGGGAGCCGCAAGAGGTCTTTCAAAACATTGAATGGCTAAAAGAAAAACAACTAGGCGTACCTACTGCCACCGAGTTTGCAGAAGAATTAATGGCTAAAGGGATGAACTTTGCTACCTTGCCTTTGACAGCTGAAGAATTAGCAGACGCTATCGTCCATTATGCTGGAGGAAATGCCCATGATGAATAAATTGATATTTGGTCGTTATATGCCTGGAGATTCCTTGATCCATCGATTGGATCCCCGAGCTAAATTATTAGCCAGTTTTTATTTTATCGGAATCATTTTTTTAGCAAATAATTGGGAAACGTACCTTTTGTTGGCATTTTTCACATTAATTTCTGTCTTCTTGTCAAAAGTAGATTTGAAATTTTTTATCCGAGGCATTCGCCCATTGATCTGGCTAATCCTCTTCACTGTAGCTTTGCAGGTCTTGTTTACAAGTGGCGGAGAAACTTATTGGAGTTGGGGTGTTTTCCATATCACTGAATTTGGTGTGATGAACGGCCTCTTTATTTTCTGTCGATTCGTGTTGATCATTTTTATGTCGACTCTACTCACGCTTACTACACCGCCTTTGGAATTATCGGATGCGATTGAGTACTTGCTTCGTCCATTGAAAGCCGTTCGGTTCCCAGTCCACGAAATTTCATTGATGCTGTCGATTGCTCTTCGTTTTGTGCCTACATTGATGGACGAAACAGAAAAGATCATGAACGCTCAGCGCGCTCGCGGTGTTGATTTTGGTGAAGGAAACCTAGTTCAGAAAATGAAAGCAGTCATTCCTTTGCTGATTCCTTTATTTGTCAGCAGCTTCAACCGTGCGGAAGATCTTGCGACTGCTATGGAAGCAAGAGGCTACAAAGGTGGGGAAGGAAGAACGAAATATCGTGTATTGCATTGGCATAATAGAGACACGATGGTTATCATTGCTTTTGTATTATTAACTGTGCTACTGATCTTTTTAAGAGGATAAACGTTCAGTGGCCGCTATCTATTCTTTTCTTGCTGATCTGTTTGCAAGAAAGGATGCGAGCAGTGTATGACAAGAAATATTAGGGTCTGTGGCAGACTAAGGTCACAGGCCTCTTTCTTTTATCTGAAAAGAAAGAACGAAAAAATTTTATAAAAAAATCATTATTCCAGATAACCTTTTAGGAACAAAGGAGAGAAAAACATGGTACGTTACAAAGCAATCATTGCGTACGACGGAACAAATTTTAATGGATTCCAAAAACAGCCAAATGGGCGTACTGTTCAAGAAGAAGTAGAAAAAACATTACAAAAAATGGCAAATGGAAAAGAAATCACGGTCTTTGGTTCGGGAAGGACAGATGCCGGAGTACATGCGATCGGGCAAGTAATCCATTTTGATTATCCAGAGGAGCGTCCGTTAGAACGAATGCGTTTCGCGCTAGATACCCAGTCACCAGAGGATATTGCTGTAAGACAAGTAGAAATTGTTTCAGAAGACTTCCACGCAAGATATTTGGTCAAAGAAAAGACGTATCAATTTCGAGTGGATATAGGGAAACCACGCAGTCCTTTTCGACGCCATTATGCAAGTTATTTTCCTTACCCTCTTGATTTGGAAAAAATTCAGCGGGCACTTCCTGATTTATTAGGGACTCACGATTTCACCTCTTTTTGTGCATCAGGAAGCTCGATAGAGGATAAAGTACGTACGATCTACGAGGCTAAGATGGAGGTAAATGAAACAAAAGACGAATTGTTGTTTACATTTAGGGGAAATGGCTTCTTGTATAAGATGATACGGATCTTAGTAGGAACGCTTTTGAAAATTGGCAATGGCCGATTGCCTGAAGATAGTATCCCAGATATTATTGCGAAAAAAGATCGTAATGCAGCAGGACCTACAGCACACCCTGAAGGACTTTATTTGTATGAAGTGAAATATGAATAAGAGGTTATGATAGAAGTGGTCAGCTTCAAGAAATAAGAAGGAATTTACGAAAATTACTTCTCAAAATTTTGCAAAATTTCGGCTTATTTTCGAAGGAGCTACTTCTGGAACACCGTGAATCAGAGGTTGTGAAAAAGCTGTCCTGCATCAAGTAATAAGAACAGCCAAACAAAAATAGCTTCTCATATTTTTCGTTTGATTGGGCGTATTACCGCAGATGCAAGCTTTTGAACACCGTTTAAGAAAGAGGTCGTGAGCCTGTCATTTAACTCTGAGTCACAAGGAGCAATTTCAAAAAACAGCTTCTCATCTTTGATGAATATCGCGACTTGTGAACGAAGCATGGATAAGTGAACCTTCTTTTTGCCATGCTACTTTTTTTGTAACCAAAAAACGATGGAACGTTGTTTTGATTGCCCTTAATGAGGACAGTCGGAACAGGTTTGTCATTTTTATATTTAAATGGCACAAATTTTTCTAATTATTTGTCATTTAAATATAAAAATGACATCCAAGTATATCATGAACGCACAAAAAGACCAACAGGGTATACCCTGTTGGACTAAATAAATGTCAAATTCCGTTCTCAACTGTGCATATTCATTCTATGTTCCATGTACCCCATTATCCTCCTGAATACTCATTCCAATGTTAGTTAATTTTTCTAATTCTTCTACGCTTAGATAAGCGCCATATTTTACAATTTCCTCATCAATGACAATAATCGGTAAACTTTTCAAATCTTTTGTCTGCAACAAGTTAAGAATTTTAGGGTTGCTAATAAAAGGCAAGATAGAGTCACTTAAAAAATATAAATTTGTTTCTATCTGTTTATTCTTAATCCGATTATAAAACTCTTTTAGCATCGTATCCTCATGTAATGATTGAAAAACGAAGAGTCCTTCATCATCACTTCTATTTAAGACATAGTAAGAAATTATCATTTTCCTATTGTCAATCCTCCCGCAGTGCAAGAGACTGACCCTACACCAAATGTATTATAAACTTGCATAGCTAATTTTACACTGTAATATTGTCTTTTCCCAGTAAATGTAAAATACATTCCTCCACCATAACCATAAGAATTAGCTAAATTTACTGTTTGAGTATATGATTTTGCACTACCTAAACTCAAGCGTGTAGAAATACGATACATCGCCGAATTGGGACTTGTTATAATATATTCTGTCCGCCCCTGCGTATTAGTAATTTTTTTAGTAGATGCGGTTAACCGCAATACATTTGCAGAAAAACGTGTTTTCGGATCTTGAGGCTCTATCTTTTGAGTGTAAAAAGTATCTTTATCACTAAATCCTTTGGATTTGAAGTAACTTTGTTCTTCTGGTGTTAATTGACTAAAAGTTTTTGCCATTTCACTTGTTTGTTCAACCATCGTGCTAGCTTTAACTATATTTCCAGAAGTCCCAATACCAATAAAACCAAATAACAGAATAAAAAGTGCGCTAAATAATTTTTTCATAGTAATCACTTCCTAATTCATTAAATTTTGAGAAAAACGCTTTCTCAATCTCGATTATACATCTCCTTTTAAAAATGTACACCGTTATTTTTTTGAATATTCAGACTTTTTCTTGTTTTTGATAAATGCAACAGATGAAATATTAAGTGTAAATAAAGTCTTTTATACTACACCAGCTGAAAAGATGTCTCGTGTCAGTTCTGATATTAACACAATAACTAGTAGAATAGATCTGACTAAAGCAATGCATAGGGTACTAAAATACAATCAAGGAGATCCTTCTGTGCCTAAAACCTATGAAGCAATTAATCTAATTATTGTCGATGAAATTGATCGTTTAAAGCTTCAGCATTTAGAACAGCTAAGAGATATTTACGATAAAAATGATCTGGCAATGGTTCTTATCGGTATGCCTGGTATTGAAAAAAGATTGTCTCGTTATCCGCAGCTTTACTCTCGCATAGGATTTGCACATGAATTTGATAACCTTAGTAAGGACGAAACACATCATATTTTGGAATACAAATGGGCAGATTTAGGAATTGATATCAAGCTAGAAGATTTTTCTGATTATGAGGCTATCACAACTATCATTAAGATCACAAAAGGAAATTTTAGGCTTATTCATCGTTTATTTGCGCAGATTGATCGGATTTTAAGAATCAATCAAATGGATAAGATCACTGTAGAAGTTGTCGAAGCAGCAAGAGATAGTTTAGTCATAGGTATATAAAAAACCACCAAAAATCAGGTGGTTTTTGTCATTTAAAGATTGAAATTTTTGCCATTTAAATAGAAGAGTGACACAGGTTCCATCGTTTCTTTATTTTCTACGTCTTCTTCTGTGTGTGTTTCGTGGTTGTTCTTCTATTGCTGGATCAATCGTACCATGAAAGGGGCGATTGCGATTAAGATACCAGACATAAAGAACAAACAGTGCAATACATAGGACAAAAAGGATTGCACCTATCATAAATCCTTCAGGCAAGTAACTGAAAGTGACAGTGTGTTTACCTGCTGGAACTTTTATCATCAAGAATGCGTCTTTGAAATTGCTGACCTTGACTGGTTTCCCATCAATTTTAGCTTTCCATCCTTTGTCATAAGGAATAGTTGTCACCAACATGGAATCTTCAGCGGTATTTACAGTCCCAGAAGCTTTTCTGCCAGTGGCTTCCATTTCGACACCTTTTTCTTTGATCTGATTCATTGCGGCTTGATAGGCTACAACATCTAGACCAACGACTTTAGGCTCCATGAAACTTACTTCTTTCGTTCCATAAAAACTTGCAGTAAATGTCACTGTTGTCTCTTGAGGATAATAGCCAAGATCATAGTATTGACCAGAAATGTTGATTTGCGTTTTTCGCGATGTACCATTGACAGTGATCGTCGCACTAGAACTTTCTAATTGTGCAAAATTGGTTGGGAACAAACTTAAGTAAGCTTGTGTATTTGCAGGCACATGGACTTCCCAAGTGAGCTCTTTTGGCTGGTTATCTGCTGTTTCTGAGTAAGTGACGCCAGTCGTTGTCTTTGTGATCGTCGTATTCAACTGATTCTTCAAAGTAGGTGTATAGAATGTAAAATACTGTTCATTTAGACCAGACAATGTATTGATCAAGTTTGTCTGACTGGTCAAATTATCTGTCACTGGCTGCTCAACATCATTAACGGACAACGGTGCAGTAAATGCTAGTGGCAATGCATTGACATTCTGATACAGTGTATAGTTGCCGCTTTGACCAGCTTGGCGGAAGCCATATTTACTGAACGTGCTTTCGTTTTTAGAAATGTTATATTTGATTCCTGTAAACCCATCCATCAGCAAAGTATTATTGTTATAACGGATATTCAAATTTGTCCCTCTTGAACGGAAACCTAATTTATCCAGGTAAGAGGAAGAATTACGATTTCTTATAGAAGAAAACAAACTGATACCACTGTAACCGTAGTTGATCGAATCGTTTGCAGATACTGGATCCAGATTTTCCAAGCGGTAAAACGAGTCGGAATCTTTTTTTGTTTCATTTACAAGAGCTTTCAAGTCAGGATAAGGATCAGTATATAAACTGCGGGAAGCATAATTCCAATCATCAAGAATGCCATGGATCATACTGTTCGTATTGACCAGTGCTTCAGCAGACATGATCAATAATAACAATATACTCAGATGATTGAATGAAAGTTTTTTATGCTGATAAAATCCCACAGCAAAAGCATAAATCCCTAAGAAAACCACTGTCAATACAAAGGAAGTCATCGTCACATAGGTGTAGCTTCCTTCAGGTTTGATGCCCCATGCCACCGCAAAGAGAGCAGCTACGACCAAAATGATTCCTAACAACAGCCCACGATCGTCTTGTTCTATCTTTTCCCATCCTTTTCCTGCAAGCAGGAGCACTAAGAAAGAGAACAGATAGGCATAACGGAATAAAAACATATTCGGTGCATGCATACCATGCCAGAACAAATTTAATGGAACAAGATAAAAACTTGCGATAAGTATGGCGAAAAGACTGCCGTACAAAAATTTATTTTTCAACGGTACTTTCCGACTGGCAAAATAAAACAGACAGAGGACTAATGGTAGCAGACCTGCGTAAACGAACGGAATCGATCCGTATTTTGTCGTGTCATAAACACCAATCATATTTTTCATGATCAGATCCAGATAAGAAGTCGCTTCTGTTTTCAACGTAGTGATCTGACTCAGTGCCTCGCCATTTGACCGAAGATCCAGCACTGCTGGCAATACAATGATCATTGAAGCGCCGCCTGCCAGTAAAGAAGTGATACCATAAGGAACAATCGTTTTTTTATATTCTGACCAGTTTGTCAATAGACGGGCGATAAAATATAAGAAAGAAAAGACGCCAATCATAAAACCCATATAAAAACTGGATAAAAACAAGAGTAAATAACTGACAAATAAAAGTTTCGGCCGTTTAAGATCCATAACACGATGAATCCCCAAAATCACTAATGGAAGATAAACAAATGCATCCAGCCACATGATGATCTCCGAATGTGCAGTGATAAATGAGATCAATGCGTAACTGACGCTAAGTGCAACATGCCCCCAGCGAGGAATCTTGAACGTACGTGCAAGAAACCAAAAAGCCAATCCGGCACAGCCGACCTTAAGCAAAGTCAGAACATACAGTGCATCTGGCATCATCTGGTTTGGAAAAAAGAACACCAGTGGCGTGAAGATCCCGCCTAGATAGTAAGAAATTAAAGATAAATAATTCAATCCTAGAGAAGCATTCCATGTATAAAAAATACTTTGCTTTCCAAGAAGAACATTTCGGAAGCTGGCATGAAAATTAGAAAACTGTGAAAAGGCATCACTTGCCAAAATACTTCTGCTGCTTCCAGGATAGATCCCGATACTTAGATAAACAAGTGCTAAAATCAAAAACGGAATCAGGAAACTAGCTGCTGCGTAGCGTCCGTTTTCTCTAAAGAATGACTTTAAGTTTTTTTTCATATTTATTTTCCACCAAATTTCTATGAAGTTGTATTCAGTTTATCATATCCTTGTTTTTCTCTGCTTAAAAAGAGTCTAGTTTTCACAAAAAAATAAAATTTAGAATAAATAACTTCATAATTTGTTCGTATAACAAAAATAAACGCAAAAAAAGGGTAGGAATCAAAAGTCCCACCCTCAAAAATTTTTATTAAATAAAAAACCGTTCACTATCTGAACGGTCCAAGTATCATTCAATTAAACGCGTTCAACTTTTCCTGATTTCAAAGCACGAGTTGACACCCAAACTTTTTTAGGTTTTCCGTCGACCATAACGCGAACTTTTTGTAAGTTAGGTTTAACAGTACGTTTTGTTGAGTTCATAGCGTGTGAACGGTTGTTTCCACTTTTTGTCTTGCGACCTGTAAAGTAACAAACTTTTGCCATGGTAATTTCCTCCTTTGCCTTGATTTGGAGCAATAGAATAATTCAGCTCATACCAGACTAACATATCATATAGAATGGAAATTTGCAAGTACATTTTCATAGATACAATTGACAATTGAGAAGAATAATTGTAAATTAAACAAGGTTATACCTGAAATTTTGCAAGGTTTTTGAGTACTTTGGGTAACTGCCTTTTATTTCAAGTTGCGCTATGATAAAATATGATAGAAGAAAAATGGGAGTTTTTTACCCGTTAAGGAGGCTCATTCATGGCTGTAAAAATTCAAACGTCAGCTGGAACCATTGAAATTACCAATGATGTAATTGCAACAGTTGTTGGTGGCGCCGCGACAGATGTGTTCGGTGTTGTAGGAATGGCCAGCAAAAATCAAATTAAAGATAATATTACTGAGATTTTGCGTAAAGAAAATTACTCAAGAGGAGTAGTTGTCCGCCAAGAAGATAATGGTATTGCTGTAGATGTTTATACGATTATCAGCTATGGTACGAAAATCTCTGAAGTTTCCCGCAATGTCCAAGAAAAAGTGAAATACAATCTAGAGGCATTATTAGGCGTAACTGCCAATTCAGTTAATGTCTTTGTACAAGGTGTTCGTGTACTGCCAGACTAGGCAGGAGACTGGCTGGTAACTCAGCAGTCGATCTGAAGGAGGATTATCTAGGTGAGTGTAACAGAAATAAGTGCAAGCCAGTTCCAGGAAATGGTCCAGGCAGGTGCGAATCGTCTGCAAGTAAATGCAGAATACGTCAATTCATTAAATGTATTCCCTGTGCCAGATGGCGATACGGGAACAAATATGAATCTATCTATGACTAGTGGAGCTAAGGCAGTAGTAGATTCAACCTCAGAAAAAGTAGGAGAATTAGCAGCAATGCTTTCAAAAGGATTGCTGATGGGTGCGCGCGGAAATTCCGGCGTTATTTTGTCTCAATTGTTTCGTGGATTTTCTAAGCAAATTCCAGATGTTGTCTCATTAAATGCTTCTGATCTTGCTGCAGCCTTCACTCATGGAGTTGAAACTGCGTATAAAGCAGTAATGAAACCAGTAGAAGGAACGATTTTGACAGTAGCTAGAGAAGCAGCGAAAGCTGGAGAAAAGAAAGCAAAAAGTACTGATGATGTCGTTGAAGTAATGACAGCTGTTGTAAAAGGAGCAAAACGTGCTTTAGCTAAAACTCCAGACTTGCTTCCAGTCCTAAAAGAAGTCGGTGTCGTAGACAGTGGAGGGCAAGGACTGCTGTTTGTTTATGAGGGCTTTTTAAGTGCATTGAATGGAGAATTCCAAGCGGATGAAACATATGAACCTTCTCCAGCAGAAATGGATGATATGGTCAATGCAGAACATCATCGCAGTGTCCAAGGTCAAATGGCGACAGAAGATATCCATTTTGGTTACTGTACAGAAATCATGGTAAAAATCGGAGAAGGACCTACAGTTGATAGTACATTCGATTACGAAGAATTCCGTAACTATTTAGATGGTATAGGAGATTCTTTACTTGTGGTCAATGATGACGAGATCATCAAAGTCCACGTGCATACAGAAAACCCAGGAGAAGTCTTGAATTATGGACAAAAATTCGGTTCATTAGTCAAAATCAAAGTCGACAACATGCGCTTGCAGCATGAGACGATTTTGGAACACGATGAAGAAGTGAACGAGTTTGCGAAAAAAGAAACACCACGTATCCCGTATGGTATCGTAGCGATCGCTGCTGGTAAAGGCGTCCAAGAGCTGTTTGAAAGTTTAGGCGCTAATTATGTTATCAGTGGTGGGCAAACAATGAATCCAAGTACGGAAGACATTGTTAAAGCGATTCAAGAAGTAAACGCAGATAAAGTGATTGTCTTGCCAAACAATAAGAACATCTTTATGGCAGCTGATCAAGCAGCAGAAGTAGCAGATATCCCAGTAGCAGTTGTTCCTTCAAGAACGATTTCCCAAGGATTGACAGCTATGCTTTCATTCAATGATCAAGCTTCTTTAGAAGAAAACAAAGAAACGATGACAGAAATGTTGTCTAGCGTTGTGAGCGGTCAAGTCACTCACGCGATCAGAGATACCTCAATTGACGGTGTAGAGATCAAAGAAGGAGACTTTTTGGGCATGATCGATGGAAAAATCCTGATCTCTAACCCAGATATCACAGCAACAGCATTAAGTACACTAGAACAAATGATCAATGAGGACACAGAGATCGTAACGATCCTGGCAGGTGATGAAGGAACAGTTGAACAAGCAAATGAATTTGCTGAGAAACTAACAGAAAAACATCCTGATTTGGAAATCGAGATCCACCAAGGAGATCAGCCTGTCTATCCTTATCTATTTTCTGCTGAATAATTTCTGTGTCAGAATATCTTTCTAACACAGTATTCATTCATAAAAGGCCTTCGGTTAGTGATCAGGTATGATCGCTGACCAAGTCCTTTTTTTGTTAAAGGAGGGAGGAAAAATTTATGCGTTCTTTAGATGATCCAATCACTATGCTGGCAGGAGTCGGAGAAAAAAGAGCAGCTAGTCTTGCCAGCTTGGGCATCCAAACGATTGAAGACTTACTGACTTATTATCCTTTTCGCTACGAAGATATTCAGGAAAGAAATCTAAACGAGATCCAAGATCAAGAAAAGGTTACTTTGAAAGGAATCGTAGTCTCGCCTCCTGTGATGAATCGATTTGGTTATAAAAAAAGCCGATTGCAATTTCGTATGATGCAAGAACATGATGTGTTCAACGTTTCTTTTTTTAATCAACCTTATCTAAAAGAAAAAGTCATTTTATCGGAGGAAATCGCCGTATACGGTAAATGGGATGCAAAGCGTAAAGCATTGAACGGGATGAAGATTTTAGGTTCTCAAACAATGGATGACTTTTCGCCGATATATCACGTCAACAAATCAATTCGTCAAACGACATTAGTTGATCTAATCAAAAAAGGGTTTCAAGAATACGGCACATTGATTGAAGAAAATCTGCCAAACAACCTTGTGGAGAAATATCGACTGCTTGACCGAGCTTCTGCTGTAAGAAGTATGCATTTTCCAAAAGACCACGAAGAAAACCATCAAGCCAAACGACGTGTCGTTTTTGAAGAGTTCTTTTTATTTCAAATGCGTCTTCAAGGATTGAAAAAAGCAGAAAAAGCAGAAACGAATGGTTTGGAGATCCTTTATGATGTCCAAAAATTGAAAGAATTTACTCAAAAGCTACCTTTTGAACTGACAAATGCACAAAAACGTGTAACGAATGAAATCTGTCGGGATCTTCGCAGTCCGCAGCATATGCAGCGACTTTTGCAGGGAGATGTAGGTAGCGGAAAAACAGTGGTTGCCGCGATTGCGTTATACGCTACCGTTACAGCAGGTTTCCAAGGTGCGTTGATGGTGCCTACAGAAATCTTGGCACAACAACATATGGAAAGCTTGCAACAGCTGTTTGATCCCAATGAAGTAACCATCGCATTGCTTACGGGGTCAACGAAAGCAAAAGAACGACGTGAGCTCCTTGAAAAACTAGAGCAAGGGGAAATTAACGTCGTGATCGGCACACATGCATTGATCCAAGATGGAGTCGAATTTCAGAATTTAGGTCTAGTTATTACGGATGAGCAGCACCGTTTTGGCGTGAACCAGCGGAAAGTACTTCGTGAAAAAGGCTGGCGACCAGATGTCTTATTTATGACAGCGACTCCGATTCCTAGAACATTAGCTATTACAGCATATGGTGAGATGGATGTATCTATCATTGATGAACTTCCAGCTGGACGTATCCCGATCGAAACACGCTGGGTAAGAACACCTCAATTGGACAGTGTACTGGATTGGACGAAAAAAGAACTGGCAAGAGGACATCAAATGTATGTCATCTGTCCGCTGATTGAAGAATCAGAAGCATTAGATGTAAAAAATGCAGTGGAAATCTATGAAAAACTTCGTGAACTATTTGCACCAAAATATGAAGTTGGCTTGTTACATGGTAAAATGAAGAATCAGGAAAAAGAAGTAATCATGGAAGCCTTCAAAGACAACCAGATGCAGATATTAGTTTCGACTACTGTAATTGAAGTAGGGGTAAACGTGCCGAACGCGACCGTCATGCTGATCATGGATGCGGATCGATTTGGATTGGCACAGCTGCATCAACTTCGTGGACGTGTTGGACGCGGAAGTGATGCTTCCTACTGTATCTTAGTTGCTAATCCTAAAAATGAACTAGGTGTGGAACGGATGAAAATCATGACAGAGACCACCAATGGTTTTGTACTAAGCGAAAAAGATCTGGAATTACGTGGTCCTGGTGAAGTATTTGGCTTCCGTCAATCTGGTCTGCCTCAATTTGCGATTGCTGACTTGGTGACGGATGGAAATGTTTTGGAGGTAGCCAGAGAAGAGGCTGCAGCCCTTTGGCAAATAAAGGATTGGCAGATGCTTCCTGAGTATCAGCCTTTAGCGCAAAGCCTCCAAATAGAAAATCAGGATAATCGTTATTTCGATTAGCAGACTGTGCTATACTTTATACTGATGACGGAAAAAGGAGTGGAAACAATGAAAATTGCCGTAGATGCAATGGGCGGAGATCACGCACCTCAAGCAATTGTAGAAGGCGTGGCTTTAGCGCAGCAAGATTTTCCAGAAGTAGAATTCTTACTTTACGGAAAAGAAGCAGAAATCAAGAAATACTTAACAAATGAAAAAAACATCACGATTATCCATACAGACGAAAAAATCAATAGTGATGATGAGCCAGTAAAAGCAATTCGACGAAAAAAGACTGCATCAATGGTCCTTGCTGCACAAGCAGTGAAAAACGGTGAAGCAGATGCTGTATTTTCAGCAGGGAATACAGGCGCGCTACTAGCAGCAGGGTTGTTCATCGTAGGACGTATCAAAAATATCGAACGCCCTGGCTTGATGTCTACCTTGCCAGTAGTAGGGAAAGAAGGTGCCGGTTTCGATATGCTGGATCTTGGCGCTAACGCAGAAAACAAACCAGAACATTTGTTGCAATACGGTATTTTAGGTTCTTTTTATGCACGTAAAGTCCGAGGTATCGGACGTCCTCGTGTCGCACTCTTAAACAACGGAACAGAAGCAACAAAAGGTAGTGAAGTGACGAAAAAAGCCTATGAACTCCTTCAGAATGAAACAAGCTTGAATTTTATTGGAAACGTAGAAGCTCGTGAGCTACTCAATGGTGTGGCTGATGTAGTGGTCACAGATGGATTTACAGGCAACGCTGTTTTGAAATCTATTGAAGGAACAGCAATGAATATGATGAATCTATTAAAATCTGCTATTCTAAATGAAGGGATCAAAGGAAAAATGGGCGCTATGCTTTTAAAAGACGGCTTACGTTCTTTGAAAGCAGAAATGGATTATTCCAAACATGGCGGTGCCGTTTTGTTTGGCTTGAAAGCACCAGTCATTAAAACTCATGGAGCAACAGGCCCCGATGCTGTTCGCTATACGATCCGCCAAATCCACACAATGCTTGAGACAGATGTAGTTGGACAATTAGTCGAACAATTTGAAAAAAGCGAAGAATAGCATTTGGATATCTGAAGCGATCCGTTCCATTGAAAAAAAGGTGGACATTCCTGAAAAATGCCAGTAAAATTAGCCATGGTGTAGGTAATTGACAAGTGTATGATTCTTGGAGGTGAAAAAGTTGACTCGCGAAGAAGTATTTAACAAAGTAGCGAAAATTATTTCAAATCATTTTGAGATAGATACCGATAAAGTGACGGATGAATTGAACATCAAAGATGATTTAAAAGCTGATTCAATTAGTATTATGGAATTCGTTTTAGAGCTTGAAGATGAATTCGGTACGGAAATTTCAGATGAAGATGCTGAACAAATTGAAACAGTCGGTGGCGCAGTAGATTATATCAGCAGCCATCTTAAATAATTTCAAATAAAAGCAAAGAAGGATAAAAAGCTGCATACAGCTTTTTATCCTTCTTTTTTTAATCTTTTTGACACGTAAAAGTCATTTTTCTGATAATTCTGGCGATAAACAGAAATTATGTTGCAAAGTAAAGCGGTTTTCTATATAATTATTAATAATTCATTACACAAAGATAAGAATAACCTTTGTTATAAAACGATTTATTCTGTGTAATGTCCTTTTTTATTAAGAAAAACTTCCATTTAGGAAGCAGAGAGGGGTATTCGATTGTCCGATAACCAATTATTAGAAGTTCAGAACCTACATACAGGATTCCGACTCAAAGATGACTATTACGATGCAGTAGATGACGTTTCATTTACTTTAGACAAAAACGAGATTTTAGCAATCGTTGGGGAATCTGGGTGCGGGAAAAGTACCTTGGCTACTACGATTATGGGATTACTTGATCCTAATAACACAAAAATTACAGGTGAGATTTTATATAACGATCTGAATTTAATCGACCTGAACGAAACGCTCTATAATAAAATCCGCGGAAATGATATCGGAATGATTTTCCAAGATCCGTTGTCTGCATTAAATCCTCTCATGAGAATCGAAGACCAGATCAAAGAAGGACTTTCCTATCACACAAAGATGAATGCAGAACAGCGTCAAGCTCGTGCACTAGAATTGCTAGAACAAGTAGGGATTCCTAATCCTGCGAGAGTTGGACGCCAATATCCCCATGAACTATCAGGCGGTATGAGACAACGTGTCATCATCGCAATCGCAATCGCCTGCAAACCTCCAATCGTCATTGCAGATGAACCGACGACAGCCCTAGATGTAACCATCCAAGCACAGATTCTTGATTTACTGAAAGACCTTCAGGAAGAAACAAAAACAGGGATCATCTTGATCACTCATGACTTAGGAGTCGTAGCAGAAATGGCTGATCGAGTGGCAGTGATGTATGGCGGACAGTTCGTTGAAGTAGCAGGTGTAAAAGAACTGTTTGATCATCCTAAGCATCCTTATACACGCTCTTTACTGAACTCTATACCACAAGAAGGAAATCATGATGCAGAACTCCATGTGATCGAAGGTGTCGTTCCTTCTCTGAAAAACATGCCTCGTAAAGGTTGTCGGTTTGCACCACGTATTCCATGGATACCAGCAAGCGATCATGAAGAAGAGCCTATCCTTCATGAAGTCGCACCGAACCACTTGGTACGTTGCTCCTGCTATAAGCATTTCCACTTTAGAGACGAAAAAGGAGAGGTGTAGATGACAGAATTAATCACAATCAAAGACCTGAAAGTTCATTACCCTATTCGCAGTGGATTCTTCAATCGAGTAACGGATCATGTATATGCTGTAGATGGTGTGGATTTTATTATCGAAAAAGGAAAGACATATGGTTTAGTGGGAGAGTCTGGCTCTGGAAAATCTACTACGGGAAAAGCCGTTGTGGGATTAGAAAAGGTGACAGCCGGACAAATCATGTATGAAGGAAAAGATGTAACGAAGCGAAGCAACCGCAAAAAAATGGGTTATAACAAGGATGTGCAGATGATCTTCCAAGATTCAATGTCCAGTTTGAATCCTAAAAAGCGAGTGTTGGATATCATTGCTGAACCTATCCGAAATTTTGAACGATTAAGCGATCAAGAAGAAAAGAAAAAGGTAAAAGGACTGCTAGATATCGTTGGGATGCCGGAAGATGCGCTATATAAATATCCTCATGAATTTTCAGGCGGACAACGTCAACGTCTAGGAGTAGCCCGTGCTGTTGCTACCAATCCAAAACTAATCGTAGCCGATGAACCTGTATCTGCTCTGGATCTATCTGTTCAAGCACAAGTATTGAATTTCATGAAACGAATCCAGCAAGAATACGGCCTCAGCTATTTATTCATTTCACATGATTTAGGTGTAGTAAAACACATGTGCGACAACATCGCAATTATGTACAAAGGTCGATTTGTAGAAATCGGTACAAGAGAAGACATTTATAATGACCCGCGACATATCTATACGAAACGTCTGCTTTCAGCTATTCCGCAAATCGATGTAGAAAATCGGGAAAGCCACAAAGAAAATCGACGAAGAGTAGAACAAGAGTATATCCAAAATCAAAAAGAATACTATGATGCGACTGGTCGAGTCTACGATTTGCGTACGATCACAACTACACACAAAGTGGCGTTGAAAGATGGAGGTGCAAGCTAATGTGGAAAACGATTCTGCGACGTGTTTTATTGATGATCCCGCAAGTTATTATTTTAAGTGTTCTGATCTTCTTATTAGCCCAAGCGATGCCGGGGGATCCATTTACCGGTTTGATCAATCCAAATCAGGATCCGGCAGTGATCGAACAGATGCGACAAGCAGCTGGCTTGAATGACCCATGGTATGTCCAGTACTTCCGTTGGATCGGAAATGCTTTGCAAGGTGATTTTGGTCAAAGTTTCTTATACAAACGCTCTGTTGCTGACTTGATCGGCGAACGGATCATCAACACTTTATATCTATCGATCTTGACAGTTGTCCTTACTTATTTGATTGCTGTGCCTCTGGGGATGCTTGCTGGCCGGTATCAAAATTCAATCTTGGATAAGATTGTCGTAATCTACAACTTCTTTAGTTTTGCTGTTCCTTTATTTATCTTCGGCTTGATCATGCTATTTGTTTTTGGTTATCGTTTAGGCTGGTTCCCAACAAGTGGATCACAAACACTAGGTTTGCAAGGTGGATTTATCACTCAATGGATAGACCGTTTGAAATATATTCTGTTACCATCAATTACCCAAGCATTTTTGGCGACTGCCGTCACAATCCAATATCTGCGAAGTGAAGTAATCGATTCGAAATCGCTCGATTTTGTCAGAACAGCCCGTTCCAAAGGGGTACCGACGAATAAAGTATTCAGTCGACATATTTTCCGAAATGCAGCGTTGCCGATGGCTTCTCAAATGGGGTATGAAATCACTTCGTTGATTGCTGGTTCTGTAGTTATCGAAAAGATTTTTGGTTATCCGGGAGTCGGGAAACTATTTATTGATTCCATCGGACAACGGGACTATACCGTGATCACATCCTTAGTATTGATTTTAGGAATCGCGACGCTAGTGGGGACATTACTTTCAGATATCATTATGAGTATCGTTGACCCGCGTATTCGGATTCAATAAAACCAATCAGAAAGGAGAATGGATCGATGAGTGAAAAAAACAATACAGCAGTTCAAGAAAGTATTCCTCCTATGGGGATACGAATGATTGCTCGAGAATTTAAAAAAGATAAAATTGCTATTTTTTCATTAGGTTTGCTAGTGGTTTTATTATTAGTGATCTTTATCGGTGCGATGCTGACCGATCAAGACAAAGTGATGTATGTTAGTATCTTCGACAAATACGCTGCACCAGGAACAGTTTCGACACAAGGACAAAAGTTCATTCTGGGAGCAGATGAAGGCGGACGTGATGTATTAGGACAATTGATCATAGGTGCTAGAAACTCTGTTACGATCGGATTTGCGATCACGATCCTTACTTCGATCATCGGGGTTGGATTAGGGATCATCTCCGGCTACTACGGAGGGATCATTGACAACATCTTGATGCGGATCGTTGATTTTATCATGATTCTACCGATCATGCTGATCATTATCGTCTTCGTATCGATTATTTCCAGATACAATGTCTGGTCCTTTATTTTCATCATGAGTGCATTTTATTGGGTAGCTAAAGCCCGATTATTCCGAAGCAAGACATTATCTGAAGCAAGAAGAGATTATGTCAGTGCCTCAAAAACAATGGGAACCAATGATTTTAAAATCATGTTCCGCGAAATCATGCCGAATCTAAGTTCATTAATCATTACTAATTTGACGATGAACTTTGCGGCAAACATCGGTATCGAGACAACTTTGACTTTCTTAGGTTTCGGCTTGCCGGCAAATGTACCTAGTTTAGGTACACTGATCGGTTATGCAAGTAACGGAGAAGTCTTAGTGAATCGGCAATGGATCTGGTTACCCGCATCAATCCTTATTTTAGTTTTGATGTTGAGTATCAATTATGTTGGACAAGCATTCAAGCGTTCTGCAGATGCACGCCAACGGTTAGGCTAGTATAGAAGCGAAGGGGGAAATAGGAATGAAGAAAACGATTTTTGGATTTGCAACGCTGATGTCTGCTGTCGTTCTTGCAGCATGCGGGGGCGGAGGTACAGATACCTCTGGAAACAACTCTGGAGGCAACGGCAATAACAAAGAGGAATTAACTTTTCCAATTGCAACAAAAAATAATGATGATGCAATCGAAGACGGCGAATTAGAAGCTGCGGTCGCAACGGACAGTCAGTTCAAAGGATTGTTCCAGTGGGAGTTTTACCAAGATTCATATGATGCAGCTTTTATGGCTCCTTCTCATGAAGCGTTATTTGCAAACGATGACGATTTCAGAATCACAGACGACGGAGCTGCAACGCTTGATCTAGATGAAGATACGAAAAAAGCGACAATCAAAGTAAAAGACAACGTCAAATGGTCAGATGGTGAAGATGTAACGGCGGACGATGTGATTTTCCCTTACGAAATCATTGGGAATAAAGATTACACTGGTATCCGTTATGACGACACTTTCCGTAACATCGTAGGTATGGAAGAATATCATGATGGAAGTGCCGACACAATCTCCGGAATCAAAAAAATAGACGACAAAACAGTTGAAATCGAATATAAAGAAGTAAACCCAAGCATGCTTCAATCGGGTGGTGGTATCTGGTCATATGCAGCACCAAAACATACGTTAGTAGGTGTAGCAATCAAAGATATGGAATCAAGCGATCAAGTACGTAAAAATCCAGTGACTTTTGGCCCTTATTACATGAGTAATATCGTTGCAGGAGAATCAGTAGAATACTTGCCAAACGAGCACTACTGGAATGGTACGCCTAAATTGAAAAAGATCACGATGAAATCTGTACCGATGGCAAGTGCAACTGAAGCATTGAACTCTAAATTATATGATATGATTTTCCAAATGCCAACAGATACTTACGATACCTATAAAGAAATTGCTGGCTATACAAACTTAGGCCGTGAACAAACTTCTTATACTTATCTAGGATTCAAGTTAGGTAAATGGAATGCAGATACAAAGAGTGTGGAATACAATCCAGATTCAAAAATGGCTGATAAATCATTACGTCAAGCAATGGGCTATGCACTAGATAATGATGCAGTAGGTGAACGTTTCTATGCAGGTTTGAGAAGCAATGCGACTTCATTGATCCCTCCAGTATTCCAGTCATACCATGATGATGAGATGAAAGGATTCACACAAGATCTAGACAAAGCGAAAAAACTATTAGATGATGCTGGCTACAAAGATGTGGATGACGATGGTTTAAGAGAAGACAAAGATGGAAATAAACTAACAATCAACTTTGCTTCGATGTCCGGTGGGGAAACAGCGCAACCATTGGCAGATTACTATATCCAACAATGGAAAGAAATTGGTTTGGATGTCCAATACACAACAGGTCGTCTGATCGAATTCAATTCTTTCTATGATAAATTAGAAAACGATGATCCTGAAATTGATGTTTACCAAGCTGCTTGGAATACAGGAACTGATCCAAATCCAAGTGGACTATGGGGACCAAATGCTGCGTTCAACTACACTCGTTATGAATCAGAAGAAAATACAAAATTGATCAACGATATCAGTTCAAGCAAAGCATTTGATGAAGAGTACCAAAAAGAAGCATATCAAAAATGGCAACAATATGCATTTGAAGAAGCATTTGCGATTCCAACGTTGTTCCGTAATGAAGTATTGCCAGTCAACGACCGTGTCAAAGACTGGGATTGGTCTTATGATGTACCAAACCCATGGGCAAATGTTTCTGTTACAGCAGATTCACGTTCATAATCACTAAAAATGACCGAAAAAGGGCGATGTCCTTTTTCGGTTTTTTGATATTTTTCTGTTTATTTCTCTAATATTCAGGTCAAGGCGCTGATTTCATGACTTCTCCAATAAACGGTGTTCAAAGTCCAGTTTCTCGGTATTAAGTCAAATTTATGCAAAAATATGGAAAGCCATTTTCACAAAATTTTTTCTTCATACTCGAAACTAAACGAATTTTTCACAACTTCTCGTCAATCACTAGGATTATTAAAGCTTTACTTACCTTTTGACCGAACCATTTCAAATTTGACAAAAAACCAGTATAATAAGGAAGTATCGAAAAAATATCCATAAAAGGAATGTGGAAAATGGACAACCAGCTGACAAAAGAACTAAAAGAAAACTATAACATCGTTTTTCACGATCTAAATTTGCTTGAACAAGCTTTTACCCATTCATCCTATGTGAATGAGCATCGCAATCTGCAATTATCGGATAATGAGCGACTTGAATTTTTAGGAGATGCCGTTTTAGAACTGATGGTTTCTCAGTATTTATTCCGTTTATATCCTCATTTGCCAGAAGGAAAATTGACAAAAACACGAGCTGCGATCGTTCGCGAAGACAGCTTGTCGAAATTTGCCAAAGAATGTCACTTTGATCAATATGTTTTGTTGGGCAAGGGAGAAGAGAATTCAGGAGGACGTACGCGACCAGCATTGCTTTGCGACCTATTCGAAGCTTTTTTAGGCGCGTTATATCTTGACCAGGGATTCGACACAACCCATGCATTCATCGAAAAAGTGATTTTTCCTAAAGTCAAAGCAGGTGCTTTTTCACATGAGATGGATCATAAAACAAAACTACAAGAAGTCTTGCAAAAATCAGGTGATGTATCAATCGAATACCGATTGATCAATGAAGAAGGTCCAGCTCATGAACGAGTATTTTGGATCGAAGTTTATGTAGATGATCAATTGATTGGCACTGGACAAGGAAAATCGAAAAAATTAGCAGAACAAGCTGCGGCGGAAAATGCATTGGCAGCACTGTAAAAGTAAGTGAGGGAAAGCTTTGTATTTGAAACGAATTGAAATAGCCGGTTTTAAATCATTTGCAGACAAGACAGTCATTGACTTTGAAAATAGCGTCACAGCAGTGGTTGGACCAAATGGCAGTGGAAAAAGCAATATTACAGAAGCTATCCGCTGGGTATTAGGAGAACAATCTGCTAAAAGTCTGCGAGGCGGAAAAATGCCGGATATCATCTTTGCCGGTTCCGATACCCGTAAGCAGCTGAATATTGCAGAAGTCACAGTGATTTTAGACAATAGTGATCATTATCTGCCATTGGAGTACAATGAGATCAGTGTAACCCGCCGTTATCGACGGACTGGGGAAAGCGAGTTTTTCATCAATAAACAAAGCTGCAGATTAAAAGATATCCAAGAATTGTTCTTAGACTCTGGATTAGGAAAAGAATCATTCTCAATCATTTCTCAAGGAAAAGTAGAAGCGATTTTCAGTAGTAAACCGGAAGACCGTCGCGGGATTTTTGAAGAAGCAGCTGGTGTCTTGAAATACAAGCAGCGGAAAAAGAAAGCAGAACAGAAGCTTTTTGAAACAGAAGACAACCTCAGCCGCGTCCAAGACATCATCCACGAATTGGAAGAACAGTTAACTCCTTTGGCCGCCCAGAGTGAGGCAGCAAAGGAGTTTTTACGGCTAAAAGAAACACTGACTCAAACCGATGTCTCTTTGATGGTTGCCGAAATCAAGACAGCAAAAAAAGATTGGGACAACAAACAAGCACAGCTTGCGAAATTCAATCTAGAATTAGGCAAACTATCTGAGTCGATCCAAGAACAAGAATCCATTTTGGCGAAGCAGCGTAAAGAAAATGCGCAAGCCGACCGTCTGATTGAAAAAAATCAGCAAGTATTATTAGATCTTTCGGAAAAACTGAAGCAGACAGAAGGACAAAAAGATGTTTTGCAGGAGCGGACAAAGCATACACAAAAAAGCTCGCAAGAATATCAAACTTCATTAGCAGAAGCACAAAAAAAGGTTAAACATTTTGAAAAGCTTCAAGAAAGCTTGTTGAAAGAAGCAGCAGAAAAAGAAACAGAAATCCAAAAAGCTGAAGCAAGTCTCATAAAAACACAGCAAGAATTAGAAAAATACCAAAAATCAACGAAAGAATTACTGGCAGAACTAAGAGATCAATATGTTGATTTGATGCAAGAGCAAGCAGCTGTAGGAAACGAACTGAAGTATCTAGAACGTCAATATGTACAAGAAACAGCAAAAAGTAAGCAGACGTTAGCCAAGCAATCGGAAGTAGAAGCATCAGTAGACCGATTGATCTTACAAAAAGAAGAATTGACACAAAAGCAGGCGCAGCTAAAATCCTCTTTAACTGAAACAAAAGAGAAGTTAGAAATGATCCAACAAAACGGGAAAAAGTTCCAAGAAGCATTAGCAAAAGAACAGCCTAAAATGTATCAATTAATGAATCAAGTCCAGCAGCTACGTGCTCGTAAGAAAAGCCTTCAAGAAATCCAAGAAAACTATTTTGGTTTTTACCAAGGGGTTCGATTGGTCTTGCAGCATAAACAGCAGCTTTCGGGTATTGTCGGAGCAGTGGCTGAACTGATCGATGTTCCTGCAGATTTCACGTTAGCTATCGAAACAGCTTTAGGTGGGGCAGCCCAGCATGTCATCGTTGAAAATGAAAAAGATGCTCGGCAAGCCATCACGTATTTGAAACAGCAAAGAGGAGGAAGAGCAACATTCCTTCCGCTGACGACAATCAAACCAAGACAATTACCGGCTCATATATTGACACAAGCAGCAGCTGTAGAAGGGTTTATAGGGATTGCCAGTGAACAAGTCAGTTATCCCGATCAAATCCAAACTGTGGTTCAAAACCTGCTAGGAACGATCCTTTTAGCCAAAGACTTAACTAGTGCCAATGCAATCGCGCAAACGATCCGCTATCAATATCGAGTGGTTTCCTTAGAAGGTGATGTGATGAATGCCGGAGGATCCATGACAGGTGGAGCGAATAAACGAGGAAACCAAGGCAGTTTGTTTGTACAAAATCAAGAATTGAAACAGTTGACTAGTGAATTTGAAGAAGCAGATAAACAACTCCAAGCACAAGAAAAAAAAGTTCAGGAGCTGCAACAAGAAACAGCTCGTTTAGCCGAAGAACAAGAAGTTTTGCGTACACGAGGCGAACAATTACGTTTTGAAGAACAAGAAGCGACAAATCAGCTGCAAAACATCATAAATGAACTTGAACGTTTTGAAAAAGAAAAGCAAATCTCAACTTTTGAGACACGTGAACTGCAGCAGTTTATCGAAGATTACGAAAAGCAAACGAACGAATTGAAAGACAAACAAACAGATCTTGAATCGCAACGACAAAAAATCGACGAAGAAATCAAATCGTTAAGTCAAGAAAGCGACCAGATGGAAGCCAGAAGAGCACAAGTACAAAGTCAAAAAGCACAAGAACAAGCAGATCTTGCTGTCTTGAAAGAGCAGTTTAATCATCTGCAGATCCAGCTCCGCGGTGCCCGAGTCCAAAAAGCAGAGGCAACCGAACGTCAAGAAGCGATAGAAAAGCAGTTGGCGACATTGACAGCAGACTTTTCTGATCATGAAGTCACAGAAGAAAGTTTGGAAAAACAAATTAACGAATTATCTGCTCAGCGAGAAACATTAAAAGCCGAGTTGGCAAAAGCCAAAGAGCAGCGAGATAGAAGGCAAAAGGAGATCGATAAACTTGAAGCAGTCTTGGCAGAGCGTAATCGTGAGCAAAAAGCACGACTGTCGGAACAATCCAAATTAGAAGTCCAAAAAGACCGAGCTGAAATGATTTTAGATAATCATTTGACCTATCTGCAGTCAGAATATCAGCTGACATTTGAGAAAGCTTCCCAAGACTATCAAGAAACAACCGATATCGAAGACAGTAGAACAAAGGTTGCCTCCTTAAAAGAACAGATTGAAAAACTGGGACCAGTAAACTTAAATTCAATCGAACAATACGAACAAGTCAGTGAAAGACATACATTCTTAGCGACACAGCGAGATGATCTGTTAGCAGCGAAAAACCAATTGTTTGAAACGATGGATGAGATGGATGATGAAGTGCGGACAAGATTCAAAGAAGTATTTGAAGCTATCCGTCAAGAATTCAAAATTGTCTTTCCAAATATGTTTGGCGGCGGTAAAGCTGAATTAGTACTGACAGAACCAACTGATTTGCTGAAAACAGGTATTGAGATTGAAGTACAACCTCCTGGCAAAAAACTGCAAAGTTTAAGTTTGCTTTCTGGAGGAGAACGAGCACTTACAGCCATCGCGCTGCTCTTTTCTATTATCCGTGTCTGTCCTGTTCCGTTTTGCATCTTAGATGAGGTAGAAGCAGCGTTAGATGAAGCAAATGTGAAACGTTTTGGTCGTTACTTGAGTGATTTCCAAGATGACACACAATTTATCGTAGTCACACACCGCAAAGGAACGATGGTCGCAGCAGATGTACTGTACGGAGTGACGATGCAGGAATCCGGTGTATCAAAAATCGTTTCTGTACGGATGGAAGATATCAATGAAGAGGCGAAAATCAACGAAACGAAAGTGTAGGAACGAAAATGATCAAATTAGTAGCAATCGATTTGGACGGTACATTATTAAATGAACAAAAGCTGATTTCAGATGAGAATAAACAAGCATTAGCACAAGCAAAACAGCAAGGGGTCAAGATCGTTCTATGTACAGGACGCCCCTTAGCTGCGATGGCGCATTATCTGCAAGAATTAGGACTGGTAGATGAAGGTGACTACAGCATTACTTTCAACGGCGGTTTGGTACAAAAAAATGATACTGGTGAAATCATGGAAAAGAAAGTGATGGAAGTATCAGATATCCAACGCTTATACAAACTGGCTCAGCAATTGGATCTGCCACTAGATGTTTTGTCTGACAATGTGGTTTTACAGCTGCCTAGTGCCCCAAGGAAGCAATCCTTGTACAATGTGTTGAATAAGCTGCTGCAATTCCAACCAGCGGATATAAGCGATATTACAGATGAATTTGTGCTTAATAAGGCAGTAATCGCTTATGACCAAGAAGAATTAGATCCTAAAATCAAAGAAATACCAGCAGAATTCCATGAAATGTATGAGATCATCAAAACGAGAAGTATGCTTTTGGAATTTATGCCAAAAGGTGTTACAAAAGCTTATGGTATTTCTTTATTGGCAAAAGATCTTGGTTTGAAACAAGAAGAAATCATGGCAATCGGTGATGAAGAAAATGATTTACCGATGATCCAATACGCTGGACTAGGCGTAGCGATGGAGAATGCTGTGCCTTTCGTCAAAGAAGCAGCAGATTTCGTGACAGCCAGCAATGAAGAAAATGGCGTAGCCAAAGTGATCCAAAAATTTGTATTAGAGTAGGGGGGAGTCAAATGGGATTTTTTGATAAAATCAAGCGTGCTTTTACTGGCGAAGAGAAAACAGAAGAAGTTGAAGTACAGGAGAAGTACGACAAGGGTTTAGAAAAGACGCGTAAAACATTTGGTGAACGGATGAATGAGTTGTTTGCCAATTTTCGAACAGTCGATGAAGACTTTTTTGAAGAATTAGAAGAAACACTTATCGGTGCAGATGTAGGTTTTGAAACAGCGATACGAATCACCGAAGCATTACGTCAAGAAGTGAAACTCAGAAATGCGAAAAAATCGGCAGAAGTCCAAAATGCGATCATCGAGAAACTTGTGGATCTCTATGAAGCGGAAGGAATCAATGAAGTAAATGAACTAAATATCCAAGAAGACGGACTAACAGTTATTTTGTTTGTCGGTGTTAATGGTGTAGGGAAAACAACAAGTATTGGTAAACTTGCCCATCAGTTCAAAAACGAAGGTAAAAAAGTATTGATGGCAGCAGCAGATACCTTCCGTGCTGGAGCAATCGACCAGTTAGTTGTCTGGGGCGAACGCGCTGGTGTTGAAGTTGTTCGTGGCAATGCAGGCGGCGATCCAGCAGCTGTCGTATTCGATGCTTTGGAAAGAGCAAAGACAGAGCAGGCAGATGTTTTGCTAGTTGATACTGCAGGCCGACTGCAAAATAAAGTGAACTTGATGAACGAATTAGAAAAAATAAAACGAGTAATCCAGCGGGAATTACCAGAAGCACCCCAAGAAACACTTCTTGTACTAGATGCAACAACTGGTCAAAACGCGATGGTTCAAGCAAAACAATTCAAAGAAACAACAGATGTGACCGGTCTTGTTTTGACAAAATTAGATGGTACAGCAAAGGGCGGTATCGTACTTGCTATCCGCAATGAATTGCATTTACCAGTGAAATTGGTCGGTCTTGGTGAAGGAATCGATGACTTGGAGCCGTTTGATCCAAATGATTTTGTCGTTGGATTGTTCAAAGGATTACTAAAAGAAGAATAACCCATGTCTAAAAAGCAGGAGCTGTGACAAAAGTTGCAGCTCCTTGTTTGAATGATTGTTTTTAACATAGCTGTGTTTTTGATGCCTTCATTTTTATACTTATTTGTAAGCGGTTCTCAAACAATTTCGTTCTTTTTCTTAGACTTTTTGATTATAATTAGATTCATATGAATTGGAGGTCACTTAATGATGAATTTTAAGCAATTATTATTGCATATCAACGCGCGCCCTTTTATCGACCAAGCTCGATTTGGTATAGAACGGGAAGGACAGCGGGTTGATCTTGCAGGAAATCTAGCAAAAACCGATCATCCAGCAATCTTTGGCGATCGATCCTATCACCCCTATATCCAAACAGATTTTAGCGAAACACAAACAGAGATGATCACCCCTGTTACCGATTCTATTCCCGAATTATTTCAGTATCTCGCTGCTGTTTATGATGTGACTGCTCGTTCTATACCGAAAGAAGAGATGATCTGGCCATTAAGTATGCCACCTGCATTACCGGAAAAAGACGAAGAGATTATTATTGCAAAATTAAAAAATTTCGAAGATGTCTTGTATCGACGTTATTTAGCAAAAGAATACGGGAAGCGAAAACAGATGGTAAGCGGTATCCATTTCAATTTTGAATTTGGCGATGAGTTGCTAAGAACATTGTTTAGCCATCAGGAAGAATTTCAAGATTTTTCCGAATTCAAAACAGAACTTTATTTGAAAACAGCGAGAAACTTTATGCGCTATCGCTGGATGATTACTTATTTATTCGGTGCTTCACCAATGAGTGAGAAGAACTATTTTTTAGATGAATCACATCCGCAAGAACCCGTTCGCAGTATTCGCAACAGTGCGCTGGGCTATACGAATCATCCAAATGTGAAAGTTTCCTATGCTTCTATGAAACAGTATTTAGCAGATATCGAGCGAATGATCGAAGAAGGGAAACTTTCGGAGGAGAAAGAATTTTATACACCGCTTCGTTTCCGAGGCGGAAAGAAAGTCGCAGATTTAGCAACAACAGGTGTTCGTTATATTGAATTGCGGAATATCGATCTGAACCCTTATGCAAGGCTGGGTATCAATCCAGAGCAAGTTCGGTTCTTACAATTATTCCTGATGTACATGTTATGGACAGAAGAAAAAGAAGACTGTGACCAATGGGTAGCAGAAGGTACGACTCGAAATAACAAAGTAGCACTAGAACAACCATCAGATCAAACAGAATTTCATCAAGAAGGTAGAGAAATTCTTGAAGGGATGAAGCAAATGCTGGTTGAATTGGATTGGTTGGATTCTCTTTATTTAGTAGAGGAAGCATTGACTCAAATGGATCATCCTGAACAAACGTTAGCAGCGAAACTCTATCAAGAAGCACAGCTATCGAGTCAGCAAGAAGTTGCTGTGGCATTGGGACATCAATATTATAAAGAAAGCCATGAACGTCCCTATCAGTTGGCCGGTTTTCGCGAAATGGAACTTTCTACTCAAATATTTATGTTCGATGCCATCCAAAAAGGTGTCCAAGTCAAAGTATTAGATGAGTCGGATCAATTTTTGCGTCTGCAATTCCAAGACCATGTAGAATATGTGAAAAATGCAAACATGACAAGTAAGGACAGCTATATCATCCCACTTATCATGGAAAACAAAACAGTAACGAAAAAAGTCTTAAAAGAAGCTGGTTTCCGGGTACCAGGAGGCGCAGAATTTTCATCCATGGAAGAAGCGGTAAAAGCTTATCCGAGATTTGCCGAGCAGGCATTTGTGATCAAACCTAAATCAACCAATTACGGGTTAGGTATCACGATTTTCAAGGAAGGAGCTAGTCTGGAAGATTATCAAGCAGGTTTAGCCATTGCTTTTCGTGAAGACAGTTCGGTTTTAGTAGAAGAATTTATGCCGGGAACGGAATATCGTTTCTTTGTGATCGACGGAGAAGTCCAAGCCATCATGTTGCGAGTCCCTGCTAATGTTATTGGTGACGGTATCCGAACAGTGAAAGAACTTGTTGAAGAAAAAAATAGTGACCCTTTGCGTGGAACGAATCATCGTGCACCTTTAGAATTGATCCAATTAGGTGAATTAGAACAATTGATGTTGAAAGAACAAGGGTTGACGATCGAATCAGTTCCCCAAGCCAATCAAATTGTTTATCTAAGGGAGAACTCAAATATCAGTACAGGTGGTGATTCGATCGATATGACTGATGAATTTTCTGAAGCTTACAAAAAAATCGCCGTTTCTGCGGTAGAAGCACTAGGAGCTAAGATTAGTGGTATCGATTTGATTATACCAGATAAAGAAATCGATCCTACAACTGATAAAAAAGCATATGGGATCATCGAAGCAAATTTCAATCCAGCGATGCATATGCATGTTTATCCCTTTGCAGGAAAAGGCAGAAGATTGACGATGAATGTATTGAAATTGTTATATCCTGAAGTATTTTAAAAGAAAAAGCTTTTGACAGATTGTCCTATTTGATGTCAATCTGATCAAAAGCTTTTTTGCATGTAAAAATTTATGTGTTTTTTCGTTTTAAAATAAACGATCCCAGAAGCTTTTTTTCTTTTTTGGTTTTTCTTTTTCAGCTGGCGAAGAGTTTTCTTCTGGGTATTTTTTTTCGATATCAATCACAGGTTCATTTACTGCTTCTTTTGCTGTTAAGAGCAATCCGAATTCCTCAGGATTTGCAGTGACGTGATCGTTGACTACAGTGAAACGGCTATTGTTTTTCGTTGCTAGCTGGATATATTGGTTTTGGACAGAAAGGGGTAGAGCCCCATTCAAGAGTATGGAAGCATCTGGATGTTTTTTGAGTTCTTTTAAAAAGTTTTCTTTGTTTTTTGGTTGGATCATTTCAGCAACAGTCATACTAAGATAGCAGCGTTCCCTGAATGTCCCTAAATATTTATGCTGTTCTTCAGGGTTCACTAAAGGTGTACCATAAAGTCCCTTATCCAAATGGCTTTTTACATCATCTTGTGCCATAAAAAATACCCTCCTTCTTCTCTTTGTCTTTCTTACGATTATAGCATATTCCCAATAATACCTAAAACATATGAAAAAGCGGTTGCTTTTGTTCAACGATTCACTTAAAATAAGAATGAAAATCATTCTCAATTAGAAAGGTGGATTGGATGCGCTACGGACGACTAGTAGCATTATTAGTTATTTTAAGTAGTATTTCATTGTTCATCGGAGTATCGAATGTACAATTGTCAGAACTGCTCCAGTTAGATGGGCAAAGCTTACAAATCTTGCTAGCGACTCGTTTGCCACGAACGATTTGTTTGATCCTTGTGGGAGCGACCAGTAGTATTTGTGGGTTGATCATGCAACATTTGACCCAAAATAAATTTGTTTCACCAACGACTGCGGGCACGATGGATAGTGCGCGTTTAGGTATTTTAGTGGCTATGATTTTCCTACCTGGTGCATCCTTGATTGTCCGATCCTTGACAGCATTTTGCTTTGCTTTTGCAGGAACATTGCTTTTTTTATCCCTTACGCGATTGTTCCCCCAGAAAAATCAATTGATGCTTCCGTTGATTGGAGTCATGTTAGGGAATATCATTGGTTCAGTTGCTACTTTTTTTGCTTATCAATTCCAGTTGGTACAAAATATGACTTCATGGCTTCAAGGGAATTTTGCGACTGTGATACGAGGAAATTATGAGTTATTGTATGCTGTTGTTCCATTGTTGCTCTTGGTTTGGCTATTTGCTTACCGATTTACGATCATTGGTCTGGGCGAATCGTTTGCAGTAAATTTGGGAATAGATTACCAGAAGATGCAGTTTTTAGGCATTGGCTTAGTATCATTGGCTAGTGCAGTCATGTTGATCATGGTAGGAAGCATTCCTTTTATCGGAGTGATCATTCCGAATCTTGTCTCTAGAATATATGGAGATCAAGTGCACAAAACAATTGGCGTAACTGCTTTAGCAGGTAGTTTGTTCTTAGTATTTTGCGATCTTGTCGCTCGCGTGTTGATTTTTCCTTATGAAATACCAGTCAGTGTGATCGTTGGAATCATCGGTGGGGCTATCTTCCTTTATCTTCTGATAAGGGGGCGACGATATGCTTAAAAAAAAGCCATCTATTTTTATTGGTATGCTTGTTCTTGTTTTATTTGTTACAGGAATGTACTTGACGATCCATACATATGGAAACTGGCATTTTGCATGGGCATTGAGGAGTAAGAAAATTTTTGCATTTATCCTTGTCTCGCTAGCTGTCAGCAGTGCCACAATCAGCTTTCAGACAATTACGCATAACCAGTTTTTGACTCCTTCAGTATTGGGACTTGAGTCGTTATATGTCCTTGTCCAAACGGTCCTTTTCTTCTTTATCGGAGGAGTGACGATGCTTCAGCAGACAGGTACAGGTTTTTTCTTATTGAACGTTGGGCTGATGGTTGGGCTGAGTCTGTTGTTATTTTTCTTTCTTTTGAAAAAAATGAGAGCGAATCTTTTTTTATTACTGATGTCAGGGATGATTTTAGGTACGCTTTTTGGTAGTGTCAGTACCTTTTTACAAGTCATCATGGATCCGAATGAATATGATTTGCTTCAAGGCAGATTATTTGCAAGCTTTGGCAATATCCAGAGTCAGTATCTTTTGCCTGCTTCTTTGATCATTATCGGCTGCTGGTACCTGTTATTTCGATATCGACATGTGCTAGACGTTTTCCATCTCGGAAATGAACAAGCAGTAAACCTCGGGATAGACACAGATCGTTTTGAATTTTTGATTTTATGTTGTGTCAGTCTTTTGACAGGGACATCAACGGCTCTTGTGGGTCCAGTTACTTTTTTAGGGTTTATTGTCGCAAATATCAGTTATCGTGTCTTTTCTACTTATCGTCATGGTCAGCTATTTATCGGAAGCTTTCTGGTAGCTATGCTGTTTCTGACAGGAGGACAGCTCGCAGTAGAGCAGATTTTCGGCTGGAATACAACAGTGAGTGTCGTCGTTGAATTTGTCGGAGGAATTTATTTTGTCACAAAATTGATTCGCGAAAGGAAGAGTATCCTATGATTGATTTACAAAAGGTCAATAAACTGTACCATGGAAAATCAGTGGTCAAAGATGTACAGTTAACGATTCCTGAAAAGAAGTTGACTGCTTTTATTGGTCCAAATGGGGCAGGAAAATCAACCGTGTTGTCGATGATCAGTCGTTTGATACCAAAAGATACAGGTGAAATCTATTTAGACCATAACGAAGTAAAGGCTTGGAAATCCAATGAATTAGCCAAAAAATTATCGATCCTACGACAATCGAATGAAATAAATGTCCAAATCACCGTGAAAGAATTAGTAGAATTTGGACGATTTCCTTATACGAAAGGAAAATTGACGACAAAAGACGAGGAAATCGTTCAGGAATCACTGGAACACCTTGGGTTAGAAGAAATAGCGGATCAATCGATTGACACTCTTTCAGGCGGTCAACTCCAACGTGCGTATATTGCAATGGTGCTAGCGCAAGACACGGATTATATTTTACTGGATGAACCTTTGAACAATCTAGATATGAATTTTGCGGTTCAAATCATGCAGATCTTAAAAAAATTAGTACAAGAAATCGGGAAAACAATTGTTATCGTTCTTCATGATATCAACTTTGCTGCAAGTTATGCAGACGAAATTGTTGCGATGAAAGATGGACAGTTATTCACGCAAGGAACGACCCAAGAAATGATAAAAAAAGATGTATTGGATGAATTATACGAAATGGACATACGGATTTGTGAGATTGAAGGCCGCAGATTCTGTCTTTATTTCTAAAACTAACATTAGGAGAGAAGAGATGAAAAAATTAGTAGTAGGTATCTTGATTCTAGCATCATTTGGTTTAGCAGCATGTGGAAATAGCAACAACACCAGTCAGGCAGATACAAAGAAAAGCAGTACGCAAGCTGAAACGGCATTAACGATAAAAGACAGTAATGGCGATCAAATCGAGGTGCCAAAGAATCCTGAAAAAGTCGTCGTATTCGACAATGGTTCTTTAGATACGATGGATGCTCTTGGTGTTGGAGATAAGGTAGTTGGAGCAGCTACAAGCAGCCTTCCTGAGTATCTTTCATCCTATAAAAAAGTAGAATCAGCAGGTGGAATAAAAGAACCAGACTTAGAAAAAATTAATCAGCTTCAGCCAGATCTAATCATCATTTCTGGCCGGCAAAGAGATTTTCAAAAAGATCTAAGTCAAATTGCTCCAACCATTTTCCTTTCTTTAGATGCGAAAAATCCATGGGAATCTTTCCAGCAAAATGTCACTGCTTTAGGGGAGATCTTTGGTAAGCAAGAAGAAGCTAAAACTCAATTAGAGGAATTATCTAGTGCAATCGATCAGACGAAAAAGAAAGCAGAAGCTACTGACAAAAAAGCACTAGTCACACTTGTGAATGAAGGGCAATTATCAGCCTACGGATCTGGTTCTAGATTCGGTTTCATCCATGATTTATTTGGCTTTGAACAAGCAGATGATCAAATCGAAGCATCCACTCACGGTCAAAGTGTTTCTTATGAATATGTGCTGGAAAAAAATCCGGATATCTTATTTGTAGTAGACAGAACAAAAGCTATTGGTGGAGACGACAGCAAAGATGATATTTCTACCAATGAACTGGTAGCACAAACGAATGCTGGTAAAAATCAGCAGATCATCTCCCTTGAACCAGATGTCTGGTATTTAAGCGGGGGCGGTTTAGAATCAATGAAACTGATGATCGAAGATGTGAATCAAGCATTTAAGTAGAATCAAAAAAATTGAACCGACCTCTAAAAGTTAGCTGGAAAATCTAACTTTTAGAGGTCGATTTTTATGTGTTTGGGAAATCTTTTTTCTCTAATACTCAGCTCAAAGCACTGATTTCACAACCTCTATTTAGGCATGTGTCTCAGCAAGTGGTTGATAATTGATGATTTGCATTTTTCGATAAAAATCGGCAGGAAGCTTACTCCACCGTTTTAATAATTGATAGAAATAACTTTCTTCTGCTTTGATTTTATACTCGCTTAATATCAATCCAAAACTATTCGCTTTTTTTGAAGCTAATTTTTTATAAATATCCAATGCTTTGGTTTTATCTTCATTGACAAAGAGTGTTTTTACTTCAATATAAGAACCCTCGATATTTTGTGTTTCTTCGATAAAATAGATGTTTTTTATATATTCCTTCATAGTGATTCCTCCAAAGAAGTCTTTTTTTGATAAGTTTACTCTACCGAAGAATTGTTAATAATCCGTGAACAAAAAGTAATTCTTTTTCCAATAGTTGTTAAAGGTTTTTTATTTTTTATAGTATTTTTTGTTATTTAAGAAAGGAATAAGGTTAAACAAATAACAGGTTGCTTTTTGGGTCTTTTTCCGTTCAAGAAACTGAACGAAGAAAAGGGAAAGTTGTCTCTTTTGTGATAAGAGAAATCATAATAAACGAATGACTTACTTTCCAATAAATTGAGAACAGTCAGAACCAGACAAATTAGTTGCATCTGATGAATAAAGTGATTATTCTATGACATGAGGTGATACAGATGAAATTAGAAGTGACAAAAGAAGCACAAGAAGTATTGAAGAATAAATTAGAAGCAGACGATCAACTTTTATTAGATATCGAAAACGGTGACGGTCCATTTGCAGAAAGCCAAGTCAGTTGCCAATTGGATACGGCATTTCGATTGATCATTGTCAAAAAAGATACACAAACAGATCTAAGTCTTTATTCTGTAGTGGCTGATACACCTGTTGGGCCAATCAAAATCAAAGACAGTGCGATACTTTACATGGATGATCCATCCACACTTGCTTTAGAACCAACTTATAATAGTTTACAATTAAAAGGACCAAGCGGCTTGAGAAAAGGCAACTTGCAAGTTGTTCGAAAAGACTAGAGGGATAAAATGGGAAATTTGGCAATCATCAGCGACCTACATGTGGACATCAATAAATTCGGCGAACCAGAGCTAATGCAGCTTTGGCAAGTTTTGCAAAAGTACAAAATCACTCGGCTTCATCTAGCCGGAGATACGGCTAATAAAGTAGATCGCTGCCTAGCGGTTGTCGAATTTTTCGCCAATAAAGGATTATCTACGACATTTCATTTCGGCAATCACGAGTTGGCAGATGTGCCCAATGAACAGATGATGGACCATTTTCCAGACCCACATTTTTTAAATGAACGGTATATTGCTTTAAATGAGCAGACCGTTCTTTTAGGGATGAATGGCTGGTACGACTATCAGTTTTCCGAATTGAAAGATTACGAGGCAATCGTACGAATGAAGCGTTTGTATTGGTATGATCGGTTCATCCAGCGTGGGAAAACAGATCTCGAGGTCAATGCAGAAATGCTTGCAGCTGCAAAAAATTTGCTAGACCAGCTGGAAGCAAAAAACCTTGAGGTGATTTTATCCACTCATTTCGTTCCTAAACGGGCATTTATCGTGTATCAATCTGCTCCTTATGAGCGTTGGAACAAATTAAATGCGTTTTTAGGATCAGAATCATTCGGAGAATTACTTGACCGTTATTCAAATATCAAACAAGTAGTTTTTGGCCATACGCATCGTCGCTTTGAAGATAAATCCATCGGTCACACGATTTACAGCTGCAGACCTTTTGGTTATTATTATGAATGGCAGCTGACCCGAGATTTTGTCTTGAAAGAACAGCTGTTAGATAGCTATGAACCCATGAAATTACGTGTCCTCTTGCGTGCTCATCATCCGGCCTTTCAAGCCTATCAAACACAACATTTGCAAGAGGAATTTGAACAGGCGATGACAATCGTTCCGTATTGAGACAACATTAGTAATGTGTAAAAGAAAATACCTTGTAAAACATAAGGATAAGTAAGAGCAGTAGATCCATTTATCGTGGATATGCTGCTTTTTTTGTGGAAAATAATCAGCGAATGTTTATTTGATCGGATGATTTGTAACTCGCAGAGTACTAGATGCAAGCGTTTATTCTTTTTTTGAACGATAATCACAAAAAAAATATAATATACATTTTTTATTTAATTATAATTAATATTGATTGAAGTCTAGGCAGTCAAGTCACATTTTGATAGATAGGAGGGGGACTTACGAATTATTTTAAAGGCTATGACAGCTGTATTTCTAGATTGTGTTTGCATCAAGTTGCAATAAAAACTAGAAATCAAATCGGGCTGATAATCATTTATAACTAATCGATACATAGGACCAAATATAGGTCTATGTTCTTTTATTTCATAAGTATCGTAAAACAGAATTTTGCTATGGATTAATCCAATCGATTGATATGTTTAGTAAATAAAGAAAGAGGAATGTCGATGATGAAAAAAGAAATCGTATTAACAGCAACAACGATGTTATTCAGCATGGTAGCAAGTACGACTTTTGTTTCTGCAACTGAAGTATACCCAAAGGAATATAACACAGAAGGAACGATTACATTTGAAGCAGGAGATGAGGGTGTAACTCCTCCTGTTGATCCAGAGAATCCTGATCCCAATAAACCTGTCGATCCATCAGATCCTCCAAGCCCTGGAACAGGAGGGGCATTATCGATTGATTATGGATCAAAATTCAAATTTGGGACTCAAAAAATTTCTACTGCGGATAAAACGTATTATGCAGCTGCTGATGTGATGAACGATGGGTCTAGAAAACCGACATATGTCCAAGTGACAGATAGGAGAGGTACCTTATCTGGGTGGAAATTAAGTGTCTCTCAACCAGAACAGTTTAAAACTGCCAATGGGGATGAACTAGTTGGAGCACAGCTGAAATTTACGAAAGGGCAGGCTGTTTCTTTGGTCGATCCAACATATACGCCGGAAACGGTGAATTCTGAATTAACGTTGACACCGGGAGGAAACAATACGTTAGCAATTAATGCTAAATCAGGAACAGGTGTGGGGACTTGGGTCTATCGATTTGGTGCAAATGAAAATGAAAATCAAGATGCGGTACAGCTTTCGGTACCTGGTACATCTGTCAAGTTAGCGCAACAATATTCCACTAAATTAGTTTGGACATTAGAAGATACACCTAACAACTAGTTTACTGAAAAGAACTGTTAAAAATAAATACGTAGTCATATTGTCTTGCGAGGTAATCGAGCAAAAATTGTCAAAGGCTAGGCTAAATTTGTTTGGATACGAATAGTTCATCTAGGAATTTAACGATCAGGAGGAAAAGATATATTGAAAAAGAGGAGGATCGTGCTCATTTTAAGCAGTCTCTTAGTGACTAATATCTTTCCGATCATAGGGTACTCTTTGGAATTGAATCAGTTGGAGCATGGAAATAGAAGAGACGAAGAAAGCAAACTCACTTCGACATTCGACAGTTTAATAGAATCCAACCAGACACAAGAAAGCAGTGAGGATTTAAGTATTTCGAGTAGTGGAGAGACCACTGACAACGTAGAAGCTGAGGGTTCGGACAAACAAGGACTGGAAGATGCACCAATTTCTGCGGTTGAGCTGCCTGACGATCCCAATATTATTTCTATCGATAAAATTTTTCAAACACCTATCGGTACTAGTACGTCCATATTGGAAAATGGGAAGTTACTGCAGTTGAACCCAGCAGAAAGGTCTCAAAGAGGAGCTATTTGGTCAAATAAGAAGATTAGTTTACTCTCGGATTTTACATTTAAATCTTATTTATACTTAGGAAATCAACGAGATAGAGCGGGAGATGGCATGACCTTTACATTGACTGGCGATCCTAGAATGGCTAGTAATCCCAGTCAAGTTATTGGATCGCCAGGTATGGGAATTGGCTCATATTCTACTCGTTCTGGCCAACCTTACATTGCGAATGCGCTCTCGATTGAGTTTGATACGTATAAAAATAGTGGTTCTTCTGATCGAATGGATCGAGAGATAACTGCTGATAATAGAGGGCATGGACATGTCGCTTTTGTCACGCCTAAACCAAATAATAATAATTATTCTGGAGAGCATACTGGCGTGACGGTAGCTCCTACATTTCTTTCTAATGGCACATGGCGCTTGTTAATAATTAAATGGGACGCGGAGCAAAGAAGTCTTACTTATGATTTGGAAGGTGTCGGTCGCTCTTCTCGGATTATACCTGATCTCATTAGGCAGTTCGGTTCTACAGAAGTAAATTGGGGGTTTACTTCTTCAACAGGTACTTTTTTTCAAGAAAATGCTGTCGCTGTCACGCGACTTCCATCGAATGTCACATCAACAGCTGATGTAAAAGTCAACGATAGTGATTATGGGGCCATCGCTGAAGCTGGAGGAAACGATAAGATAACTATCAGAAATACATTGAAGGTCGAGGGGGATTTTCTTGAATATAAGAAAATGCAGACTAGTATCGACCTCCCACAAGAATTAACTATTCCCGAGCATATCTTGATCAATGGAAATCAAATTGATGCCAAAGATATCTTGATAACCGGAAATCGAGTCACGCTAAATCTGACAGATTATTTTATTGCTGGAGATACGTTAATAATCGAATTGGAGACAACTTTGCAGGAAGTAATTCCTGAAAAAGTACTCACTATGCATTTTGAATACCTTGAAAACGAGAATTTGATTGAGCAATCGAATGAAATAAACCTAAAGATCGCAAAGCTGAAGGAGATAGATATCCATGTTTATTATAAAGATAAAGACAGTCAGATTGATATTGCTGAAATGAAAACAATCACTGGGAAAATAGGAGAGAAGTATAAAGAAACTCCTATTGATATTGAAGGGTATGTTTTTGACTCGGATTCAGCGAATACAGAAGGCATCTTCTCCGAAAATACAGAGGATATCTATTTTTATTACAGAAAAGGCAAACTTTATCTCTCAACTGCTCCTCAATATGTCAATTTTGGAAAACATAAAATATCCAGTAGACCATTAAGTGAATTCGGACAGTTTTCAGGTGGGTTGAAAATTATAGATGAACGGGCTTTTGGAAGTTGGAAATTACAATTGAAACAAGAGAAAGTTCTTACAAATGGAGATTTTGAGCTTCCAGAAGCTCTTTCCTTTGTTACCTCTGAAAATACAACGGTTATAGGGACATCCGCTGTTACGATTTTCGAAAGTGATCAAAAGGGTGAAAGCGATTTGTCCTCTCTTTTAGATTCTACAGCTCATCGTGGAATCAGAATAGATATTCCTGTAGAAAACCAAAGAATCGGAACCTTTGAGGGGAAACTATCTTGGATACTTGCAGATGTCCCAGGAAATTAACAGGAAGAGAAGAATATAACAAAATTATTGAGTTTCAAGAAGGGCACAGGTACCATAGGCTCTTGTGTCCCACAGAGACAAGATTTTGTTATAGTCTTCTCTTACATATGATTAAAGGAGCGATTTTCTTGAGACCAAAACAACAATTATTTATAACACTCCTAGTTATTTTAGGGGCACTTTTTAACAATATATCAGTGTCAGCTAGTGCATTTAATTTTTCAGTGACGCCGATAACTTCAGAGAATCAAATCGACAAGAGAAAAACTTACTTCGATCTTCAACTTGATCCGGATCAGGAAGTAGAAGTAAAAGCGGAATTGAGAAATGATACAGAAAAAGAAGTGAAAATCGATATTTCTGTGAATAGCGCAACCACCAATTCAAACGTGATGGTTGAATACGGAAAAAACGAGATTGAAAAAGACATGAGCCTGATCTTTGATCTGGTAGATTATGTGAGCTATCCACAGATAGTGACGCTAAAACCTAAAAGTGTCCAAACTGTTGCTTTTCATGTCAGGATGCCGAATGAGCGATTTGATGGTGTATTGGCTGGTGGGATCACATTCCAAGAAATCCAGACGGAAAAGGACCAAACAGAAACTAAGGATCAAAGCTTATCGATTGAGAATGAATACACCTATATTATTGCTTTGTTGATGCGACAGACACTGAACGAAGTTGCTCCGAACCTTACTCTTCATGAAGTTAAACCAGATCAAATCAATGCAAGAAATGTCATCTTAGCAAACGTTCAAAATGATCAAAAAACTTACATCAATCAAGTAATTATTGAAACAAAAATTACAAAAAAAGGACATTCTAAAGTTTTATATCGAGAAGAAAAAGAAGCGTTGCAGATTGCTCCGAATACAAATTTTTCTTTTCCAACTGCTTTAAATGGTCAACCGCTAACCCCAGGTGAATATCACCTTACAATGACTATTTTAGGAAATGAAAATGAAAATGGAAAATTTTCGAGAAAAAAAGGAAATACTACGATCAACTATACCAATCAATGGGTATTTGAAAAAGATTTTACAATAGAAGGAAAAGTAGCCAAGGAATTGAACACGACGGACGTTACGATTAAAAAAGATAATAATTGGATTTATATCTTAGTAGCTTCACTTTTCTTATTGTTTATTTTATTATGCATACTTTTGTTTGTTTTGAGAAAAAAAGAAGAGAAAGAAAAGTAAGGTTAAGATAACAAATAGTAAATTTTTATTATTGTAGGATGGTTGGGCTCTTTTTATAATAATATAAAATATACCATTTTATTAATAAAAATGCATACTAGTAAATGGTATAATTCTTATAACAGGTTTGATCGCGAGAAAGGCCAAATAAAACGCTCTCCAAAATGTTAAAAAAAAGACAGGACGATGTATATTATACAAACAAGAATCGCTGACAACAGTGACTCGGATCCAGGAAATCAGTTTTATCCCCAGCTAGTTGGTGAATGCATGGAAAGTAATATACGTAGAAAGAGCTGATGACTAATGAATTATGAGTTTTTTTTAAGCAAAGAAGATCACAGAAGTTATTCATTACTTAAATATTTAGAAGCAAGCTCAAATTTATCAGAGTCAATATCGAATGTTCAAGAAGAGTTGTCGCTATCGACATTTCTCTTGAAAAAAACGATCGATAAGCTGAAACATGATTTACAAAAGTTCGATCTAGAGAAAAATTTGCGAGTAACCGTCAGTGAATTGGATATATGTCTGGAAATTAATGGAAAATGTTCTAGCAAAGCTCTGTTATCTCGTTATATAACGGATTCTTTATCTATGAAAATGGTATTGGCTTTCTTTCAGGAAAAATATATCTCAGTAGAAAATTTTGCTAAACAGCATCACGTGAGTTATTCTGTGGCTTATAAAGTATTACAAAGACTAAAAAGAAATCTTAAAAAATATCAAATTTTTTTTGAAAAGAGAAAGTTGACAGGGAATCCTAAAAACATTCGGCTTTTTTTATATAATCTTTTTAACTCAACAGAGATAAGTTCTGTGGAATTGTATACGCTACCTATAATCATAAAAACAGAAAAAATGTTAAAAGATTTAAAACAGTATTATCCTCTGTCTGCTTATGAAAAAAAGAAATTATTCCACTTTTTAGCAATCAACCTGTTGGCTGAACAAGCTGATTCTTTAGATATTGCTAGCAATCAGTCGCTATTTTTTTCTGATATAGGATTTTACCACTTAAAAGGAGTATTAGGAGAAAAATCCGTTATTTTTATCAATAAGACACTCTCTTGGCTTTATCTTCATGATAAATTGGATCAAAAATACTTGAGAAAAAATGAAGATGAAACAATCGAATGGTTGAATGAACGATTCATTGAAAGTTTTGAAAATCAGTTTAATCTGTTGCGAGAAGAGACGAGCCAATTGATCCGAAGAGAGTTAACCAAAATACATTTTAAACTTTTGCATTACACTATTAATAAAGCTGATGAATTTCCACTTGATGTTTCTTTTTTTAGAGAAAACTATCCAGCATTTTATTGCTATTTGATAGAGTATATAAATGATCTAACGTCAAAACGCAAAGAGTTGCTTCAAGATAAATTTTTTCTTTTTTTCAGTTATTTGTTGTTATTGATCAATCACATACCCATTCAACTGGTTTCTGAGCCAGTAAAAATCATCATCGATTTTTCTTATGGTGCTGCCTATAATCAATTTATCAAGAAAAATTTAAGCTTGTACATTAATCTGAACACGGAAGTGATAGATGCAGGAAAGCCTGAGTTTCCGGATGTTATAATCACGAATAGGAATAACCTATATGAAGAAAGTGTATCTCAAGTAGTGGTTTGGCTCGATCCGCCAAGAGCAGTAGACTGGGGGAATCTTACAAAGATTTTGTTGACTATCCAAGAAGAGAAATACAAAGACAGCAAAATTGACAAGCAAATAGACGATTTTCCTGAAGGAATCATCGACAGGATCGAATAATGAACTTCTTTTAGAAAGTCCGACTGCTTTTTCTAAAAATAAAAAAACTTGGTACATAATCGCTGTACCAAGTTTTTTATTTAGCTTTTGATTAAGCCATAAATAATAATTTATATAAGAATACTGCTACGACACCAGCACAGATAGGTGCTACAACGGGTACCCATGCATATCCCCATTGAGAAGAACCTTTATGTTTCAATGGAAGAAGTGCGTGTACAAGACGTGGAGCAAAGTCGCGGGCTGGGTTCAGGCCAGGACCTGTAGGACCACCAAGTGAAGCAACTAATGTCCATACAAGGAAACCAAGTGCTAAGTGAGCTGTACCAAGGTTATCTTGGAAGAATGGTGCTTTTGTAATACCTAAAGCTCCAAAGAATAAAACGAATGAACCAAAGAATTCATTGACGAAACCATTGAATTTAGAACCAACACTGTTGATTGTTGAGAATGTACCTAACACATGGTTTACATCTTCTGTTTGGTCGTAGTAAGGTTTGTAACAAGCCACTACGATCAATTGTCCGATCGCTGCACCAATCAATTGTGCAATGATATAAGGAACAACTTCAGCCCAAGGGAATAGACCATTAGATGCTAAAGCAATTGTAAATGCTGGGTTGATGTGGTTACCGCTGATTCCACCAAAAATCATTGCTGGCATCATAACCCCGAATCCATACCCGACAGCAATCAGCATCCAGTCACTGCCATATCCTTTTGTACCTTTTAAATCTACGTTTGCTACAGCACCGTTACCTAGAACGATTAGTAATGCTGTACCAATCATTTCCGCCGCAAGACGGGTCATTAGTGAGTAATCCATAAATACCTCCAAAAGTTATAAAAATGCAAAAAAAAAAGAAACATCAACACGAAAAGCATCGGTGCAGTGTTTCGTGTCGGAAGGATTTCTGCAGTCTTAACAAATGTGAATAAAAAAATGAATTCCATTACTTATAAGAAACCAGACCAACAGTAAAACTCCAACTCTTTTTAAAAGTTCTCCACAAATCACCAAGCTTAACTATAAATATACCAAAAAAAAAACGTTTTTTTTCTCAAAAATTGTATCTTAGAAACAGCATGTTTTGAAACTTTCAGAAAAGGTTTGTTAGTAAAATGAAAGCTATACGTAAGGAGTGTTGTTTGATGAAATTTTTTCAAGAGTTTTTCATTATTATTTTCTTTTCTGTATTAGGAGAAGGCATACGGATTTTTGCTCATTTACCTATTCCTGGAAGTATCTTAGGTATTCTTTTTTTATTTTTAGCATTTGAAATGCATCTTGTTGATCCTGAAAAAATCGGAGCAACTGGTGATTTTTTATTGAATAATCTAGCTATTTTATTTGTTCCTGCTGGTGTAGGTTTATTGGAATATTTTGATGATATTGCTTCGATATGGCCTGTTTTACTGGGAGCAGTCGTCGTGTGTTCCATCGTCACGATGGTTGCAGCGGGAAAAACGGCAGAAGGTGTAGAAGCTTTGCTGGGCTATGTCCGTAAGAAAAAAGCAGAAAGGGTATCTGTAAACGAAATGGAGGAGAATCAAATTGACTGAGTTTTTTGTGAATCCATTATTTGGCTTAAGTTTGACTTTAGGAGTGTACGTATTATCTGACAAATTTTTGCGGAAATATAAACTGCCTGTTTTGAATCCTCTCGTATTATCGATTGTTGTTATTATCTTATTTTTGCATTTTTCTGGGATCAGCTATAAAGACTATAATATCGGGGGCAATTTTTTGACTATGCTGATTACTCCTGCGACAGTGGCACTTGCCATCCCTCTTTACAAAAACTTCCGTTTACTGAAAGAGAATTTTTATCCTGTAATGGCTGCGATTTTAGCAGGGATAGTCGCAAATTGCTTGGTTAGTGTAGGGTTCGGTTATTTCTTCTCTCTTCATAAAGAGATGGTGATCTCATTACTACCTAAATCTGTAACGACGGCTATTTCTGTCGATTTATCTCATACGATGGGCGGGGTGAATGCCGTGACACTTGCTATTGTTGTCTCTACAGGTATTTTTGGTTCGCTGATCGCCACTCATATTTTCCGCCTATTCAAGATCGAAAGTCCAGTTGCTCGCGGTGTGGCGTTAGGAAGTACTTCTCATGCTATTGGTACAGCAAAAGCAATCGAGATTGGCGAAATAGAAGGAATCATTTCCGGACTTGCGATATGCGTCAACGGAATATTGACCGTTTTATTGCTACCGTTATTCTTTCAGCCTTTTGCTGGCTTGTTTTGATGCGAAAACCACTATTTTATGCTACAATAACCAAAACGTTCGAGCATAAAAAAGGAGGGAAAGACGTGTATTTGTCTTCCGAGTATCTTAAACAATTTGATAAAGATCTATATTATAAGATTCTCCTCCTAGAAAGTTTTGAGGATCAAGCTTGGCATACCGCTGCACAATTAGCGCAAGTTGTTCAGCTGGATGCCCGTAGCGTGTCGAAATACCTAAACGAGCTGTCTAAAAACTATCAGCAGTTTAGCGGTAAGACACACCCTTTGTTTACAAAAAATCACCGTTCTGGTTATAACTTTTATGATACGCTCGATTCAATTGAACATGAGCGTTTTTTGATCTATCTCGTGCAAAGTACGCTGAAATTCCAGTTGCTGCACGACATTTTTTTTGAAGAATTCCATACAATGTACCAATTTGCGCAAAAGCATTACATTAGTGAATCTACTGCTCATCGAAAAATCAATGAATGGAAACAGCAACTGCAAACTTACGGAATTCGGCTGCAACGAGGTACATATATCGCTCAAGGCGAAGAAGAAATCATTCGACTTTACTTGCATATGACATTCTGGCAGTTGTTTCGAGGGAAAATCTGGCCATTTGAAACGATTTCTCAAATGGACGTAAAGAATATGGCAGAACATATCATGGCTTTTTTTAATGTTCGTCTGAACGAGATCAAAAAAAGACGATTGGAATATATGCTAGGTGCCTTTTTTTTAAGAAAATCACAGAAGCATTATGTGGTATTGAATGAGAAAAAAAGACGACTGATTTCTGACAATCTGTTGTTCCAGCGATTTTGCCAAGTCATGGAGCCGGTATTTCCTAATTATTTTCAAGTAGAAGACGAGTTAGGCGCATTATTTCTTGTACTGATGACTCGTGAAGAATATTATAGTGATCCTAAGATACGGAAGAAAATTTTTGATTTTCATCAACAAGCAAAAACACCGCCCTTTACAGCCCTTTCAGAAGCAAAAGCCGCTCTTTCTCTTTATCAGGAAGAGCAGGGGCTGCCAGCAGAAAATCTAACCTTCGAGGCAGAAAACTATTTATTCAGCAGTCATTTTTTCGCCTATCTTTTTCCTAATGCGAAAGAAACGATTGATGGAAATAGTAGTGATTTTATTAATCATTTAGTTATTGAAAACAAGGAATTGAAACAATGGCTCGTACATTTTTTTGAAAGTAGACACAAACATCCCAATCATCTGGCATTTAAAAATCATGCGTTTTTGATGGGTCGGTATCTGACTGTGTTTAAAACATTAGGAGCCTTTACTCCGCAACTTCCAAAGATCACGATTCTTTTAATGACAGATTTCCCATTATTTGAAGAGCAACTGTTAGAGGAGGGGTTACGGACATTTTTCCGTAATGAGTATCAGCTGATTTTTCTGCCAACAGATTATCGGGGGAGAGAAGTTGATCTTCTGATTTCGACAAGTAAAGTCCACCGCAAACCATGGGCGGATCTTGACTATTTTATTGTGACCGAAGAACTAAAATTAATTGATTACATCCAACTATCTCAAAAATTTGAAATGATTCAAAAACAAAAACTATTAAAACAATAACAAAGAAGGAGAAAAAAGATGACATTTGAAGAAATTTTACCAGAATTGAAAAAAGGTGCAAAGATTATTCGTAAAGGATGGAGTGGATTTGAACTTTACGTTGTTCTCGTATCCGATGATGAATTAGATGGCTGTCCAGTGACACCGTACTTATTGATCAAAACAAGTGACGAAGGTTTTTCCAGCTTCGCTCCTACAGTTTGTGATATTTTAGCAGATGATTGGGCGATCGTAGAATGAAAAATCAGTATCCAGATCTAGCTAAACAGGTTGTATTTATCACAGGAGCTGCTTCTGGAATTGGTGCTGCGCAAGCCCGAGCGTTTCTTGAACAAGATGCTTTTGTATTTGGATTAGATCAAAAGTTCGGTAAAATGGAAGAACTTTCTTTGCGATTTCCTGAAACTTTTGCCTACGCACTAGGTGATGTTCGACAAATGAAGGAACTCCAACAAGCGGTATCGAAATGCCAGGATCGTTTTGGTGAAGTTACGATTTTACTGAATACAGCGGGGATATTGGATGCCTACAAACCCTTGATGGAAACTGACGAATCGCTGTGGGATCTGATTTATGAGACGAATGTGAAAAGCATGTATCAGCTGACAAAAATCATCCTTCCTGATATGATCCGCCAAAAAAGCGGAACGATTATCAATATGGCTTCGATTGCTGGCTTGATTGCTGGTGGAGGTGGGATCGCTTATACAAGCGCGAAACATGCGATTGTCGGATTTACCAAACAACTCGCTCTGGATTACGCAGGACAGGGTATCCGGGTAAAAGGAATTGCTCCAGGAGCCATCCAAACACCAATGAATGCGGCTGATTTCGAAGGAAAAGGCGAGATGGCTGAGTGGGTCGTAAATGAAACACCAGTCAAGCGATGGGCACAGCCGGAAGAAGTAGCTGAGCTGACGTTATTTCTTGCCTCTCCTCAAGCAAGCTACATACAAGGAACGATCATCCCAATCGACGGCGGATGGTTGTTAAAATAACCTTGTGTTTTTTTCAAGCTTCTGTATGATAAAACTAAAGAGAGAAACAACGGTTGATGATAAAAAAAGTCGATGACTGTTCCCGACATTCGATGCCGAACAGCCAGTTCAAAAAATTCTTTTTAATAATCGTTAATATTCGAAACTAAGCGGCTTTTCACGACCTTTTGATAAACGGTGTTCAAAAGCTTGCAACTGCGGTAACAAGTCCAGCGAAATGAAAAATATAAGGAGCTATTTTTATTTGACTGTTCTTATTACTTGTTGCAGGGCAGCTTTTTCACGACCTCTTGATATAAATGGTGTTCAAAAGCTTGCAACTGCGGTAACAAGTCCAGCGAAATGAAAAATATAAGGAGCTATTTTTATTTGACTATTCTTATTACTTGTTGCAGGGCAGCTTTTTCACTACCTTCTGCGACACTTCAGTTGGAATTTTCTTCCCATCCTTTGGTCGCGGTCATTACCAAGATAAAATTATCTTGCAAAGGAGAAATAGAACATGGAAAAAAATAATACCCGTTCAGCCAAACGCTGGACAACGACAGATGTGACTCGGATGGCGCTAGTCACTGGTTTATATGTGGCAGTGACGCTGGTTTTGTCTGTCTTTAGCTTTGGAGTGATTCAGATTCGTCTCTCGGAGATGTTCAACTATCTGTCCTTGTATAACAAAAGATACATCGTCGCGGTAACAGCGGGAGTAGCTTTGGCTAATATTGCTTCTCCTCTTGGACTGATAGATGTTGTAGTAGGAAGCGTCAGCACGCTGCTTGTATTGCTTATCAACTATAAAATCACTAGTCGCATCAAAAACATGAAAATCAAAATGGCTGTGACAGCATGCGTATTTGCTTTTTCCATGTTTACAGTAGCTGGTCAGCTAACGATTTTATATCAACTACCTTTTTTCTTGAATTGGTGGGTGATTGCTTTAGGAGAATTGGCATCAATGATTGTCGGTGGGATAATTATTTATTGGATCGGTAAAAAAGTGGATTTGTCAAAATAAAGATCTGTTTAATTTAAAATATGGCAGCATGGAAGAAGACTTTGAGTCTTCTTCCATGCTGCTTTTTTGATTAATTTGTATGAAGAAATCGATTTAGCCGTTTTTTCATCAAGATACCGATATAAGCTGCTCCAGTTGCCTTGATTGCTTCCGGCAGTAAAAACGGCAGTAGTCCACTGGCAAATGCAGTTGTAAAAGTAAGATCACCACTTATTTTCAGCCAGATCGTTCCGCAGATCAATGCAGCAAGAGAGCCCATTAGATTGGCAAAGATTGCATATAAGTAATGAGCATCCGTTCTTTCGATCATCCAACCAGTTATCCACGTTTGTAAGAGAAATCCAATCAAATATCCGCCAGTTGGCCCAAATAAAACAGCTATACCTCCAGTCATCCCTGAAAATACAGGAAGACCAATCAAGCCAAGTAAAAGATAAACTGCAACAGATATCAATCCTAGTTTTCTTCCGAGAAAAGTTGCTGTTAATCCAATAGCAAATGTTTGCCCTGTCAAAGGAACCAAACCAAAAGGAATGGTCATCTGAGAAAGGACAGAAATAATCGCGGCAAATTCCGCAGCAAGTATCAATTCTTTCAACGTTCGGTTCATAATGTCCTCTTTTCGTTAACTTAATATTTTTATTTGGTTAACGAAATTGTAAAACAAAGTGATTGCTTTGTAAATAGAAAATATAAAAAAAGACCAGCTATCCAATAGATAGCGGTCTTTTTCAAGAAAGCTTTTGAAATTATAAGCTTTGGTTGTAGTATTCAACGACAAGAGCTTCGTCGATTTCTGGATATAGTTCGTCACGTTCTGGTAAACGAGTCAATGAACCTTCCAATTTTTCAGCGTCAAAGCTTACGAATGCTGGGCGTCCAACAGTTGCTTCTACAGCTTCTTTTACTGTTACGATGTTTTGTGATTTTTCACGAACTGAGATCACTTGACCCACTTCTACGTGGTATGAAGGGATATCAACGCGTTTGCCATCAACTAAAATGTGACCATGGTTAACTAATTGACGTGCTTGACGACGAGTCGTTGCAAGTCCTAAACGGTAAACAACATTGTCTAAACGTTGTTCTAGTAAGATCATGAAGTTAACACCATGTTTACCTTCTTTGATTTTGCTAGCTTTTACGAACAAGTTACGGAATTGACGTTCGTTCATTCCGTACATGTGACGAAGTTTTTGTTTTTCAGTTAATTGCATGCCGTATTCTGATTGTTTGCCACGGCTGTTAGGTCCATGTTGACCTGGTGCGTAAGGGCGACGTGCTAATTCTTTTCCTGTGCCTGACAATGAGATGCCTAAGCGACGAGAAATTTTCCATGATGGTCCTGTATAACGAGACATTAAAATTTCCTCCAATGAATATAAGTTTTTGGAGTAAAATAATCCGTTGAAAAATTCATAATCATATAGTTTGTTCTTCAATCTTCACCTTTGCAGCCGCGGTTACACAATCGAACCCGAGACGGGGCAACAAACTAGGGATGAGTTATTATTTTTCTGCTGCATTATTTTACACAAATTACAGTATATGATAGATCATCCACGAATGTCAAGATAATTAGTACATAAAAACGCTTTACAAATCTAGGCTGTCTTTATAAAATGAGAGGGTATGTGCAAATGGAAAAAAGCGAAGGAAGTTTAAGGAGAAAATCAATGAATCCGGTATCACCATTATTTGAGAAAATCGATGCTTCAATTGAAAAGAAGGCGAATCTTTTTGAAAACAGCTTTTCACGTTACGCTGTTCGAGCGGTTCTCGCCTGTTTGTTTTTGACTTTAGGAACGGCTGTGGCATTTGCGATCGCGATGAAGGGGGAAGATATCGCGCATGGTCTAGGAAAGATTTTATACGCATTTATGTTCAGCTGGGGTCTGGTCATGATTCTATACATGAACGCCGAATTAGGAACATCGAATATGCTTTATATGACCGTGGGTGTTTTTCGGCAGAGACTTGCTTTAAGTAAGGCAGCCAAGATTCTATTTGCCTGTATTTTTTTCAATATGATTGGCGGTATATTATGTGGATTTCTTATTTCTATGACTACGCCATTTCAAGATTTAACGTTGGACAACTTTATGTTAGAATCAATAGCAGTAAAACTAGCAAAACCTGCAGCAACGATTTTGGTGGAAGGGATGTTTGCGAATATCGTTGTCAATACCGCTGTACTGATCAGCATGCGGATGAAAGAGGATGCCGGGAAAGTGATCACAGTCGTATTCATCATTTTCATTTTTGCTTTTTTAGGATATGAACACGTGATAGCGAATTTTCCTGCCTTTACGCTTGCTTACTTTGCTTCTCAAGGACAGATGGATGGAATGACAGTCAGCAATGTGTTACATAATTTGTTTTTTGCTTTGGCAGGAAATTATATTGGTGGCGGTTTAGTAATGGGACTGGGATATGCTTGGCTGAATCAGTCAAAATCATCCTATGTGGACTAAAAAGTCGTTCATTAAAGGGGAAGTGCCATGGAAGTTTTAGTTTTTCCAAAAAATGAGGAAAAAGCGTTACAAATGGAAAAGTACATGAAAAATCTTTTTTCCTTTGCTGGAGTACCTAAGCCGGAACGCGCTCTTTTACAACAACCGTTACTGGATGAGAGCAAAAATTTATCTATTTCTGAAGTTTTAGCTTTTGTTCATTATTATTATGAACAAATCGAAAGAGAGTATCAGTATGTAGCGATCGATTTAGTCCAGAAAAACATCAAACGGCTTACATTTGAAGACTTAGTCGTATTGTTGCCACTAGTTCAGAAAAAAGAATGGTGGGACAGCATCGACTCTTGGAGAAAAGTATACAGCACATGGTGTAAAGCCTACCCAGAGCAGCGTGAAGAAGTCTTTCAATTGTTTGAAAAAAAGGAAGATTTTTGGCTACGTCGAATAGCAATCACGTTGCAATTAGGTTATAAACAGCAAACAGACACAGGACTATTGATCCGAGCAATAGACGAAGATCGTCAAACAAAGGAATTCTTTATCCAAAAAGCAATTGGTTGGGCATTACGCGATTACAGTAAGACCGATGCCGATTGGGTAAAAAGACAGCTGACAACAGATTTGAGTAAGTTAGCTGTTCGAGAGGCAAGTAAGTATTTATAAGAAAGCGAGACGACAAGAGATGAGACGCAAATTATTTGCTTTTGATATTGATGGAACGTTGTTAGATTCAAACAAACAAGCTTTAGATAGCACGAGAGAATCATTGGAAAAATTACGTAAAGCCGGTCATCTGGTCACGATTGCTACAGGGCGGAGCCGATTTCATGCGCAAGAGATCATTCGCGATCTTGATTTTACGAACTACATTTTATGTAATGGAGCGGCCGGTTTTTTAGACCATGAACAAGTATATAAGAATTTACTAGATCGCGACCAGTTGGATGCGTTCGTTCAAGAAGCGCATCATGAGCAGATCGATACAGCTTTTGTCAGCTTAGACAATATCAAGCGTTCTTCTTCCAATGATGTAACGGTGATGGAAGAAGCGATGCATTCTTTCGGTGCTGTCTTGCCTGAATTAGATCAGTTTTTTGCAGAGGAACAAGAAATATACCAAGCGTTAGCATTTTTCGATCAAACATATGATGGGAAGTTCTCTTCATATGATAAAATTCGATTTGTCCGCTGGCATGAGAACAGTGTAGATGTCGTACCTAAAAATGGTTCTAAAGCAGCGACAATTCTGCACTTAGCAGAACAAGTAGGCATCCCTCATGAAGACATCATCAGCTTTGGCGATGGACAAAACGACCGTGAAATGTTGCGTATGTCAGGAATTGGGATAGCTATGGGGAATGCTGTGCCAGAAGTACAAGCAGAAGCTAAGATGGTCACTGATACAAACGATCAGGATGGAATTTGGAAGGCATTGAAAGAGTTAAGCGTGATTTAAAAGAGGTTGTGAAAAAGCTGTTCTGCATCAAGTAATAAGAACAGCCAAACAAAAATAGCTCCTCCTATTTTTCGTTTTTCTGGGCTTATTACCGCAGATGCAAGCTTTTGAACACCGTTTAAGGAAGAGGTCGTGACAGAAGTGGTCAGTTTCAAGAAATAAGAAGGGATTTACGAAAATTGCTTCTCAAATTTTTGTAAAATTACGGCTTATTTCTGAAGAAGTAGATGGAATAACGTTTATTCGGGAAATGGGACTGTGACAAGATATTTGTCATAGTCCCATTTTTTTATTTTATTTTTCAAAACTAAGAAATACCAGGAAAGAGTTCCTTTTGTTTGACCTTTTCTTTCTTATTGAAAACAACTATAATATAGAGTGATGTTAAAAGAGAAGAGGAATTTAGTGTGCGGGTATTGTTTATTGGTGATGTAGTAGGTTCAATGGGACGAGAGATGATTACTGAATATCTTCCTAGATTGAAGAAGAAGTACCGTCCGCAAGTAACGATTGTAAATGGTGAGAATGCCGCTTCTGGACGTGGAATCACAGAAAAAATCTATAAAAAATTTTTGCAAGACGGCGTAGATGTCGTGACGATGGGGAATCATACGTGGGACAACCGCGGAATCTTTGAGTTTGTAAATGAAGCTAAAAAGATGGTTCGTCCGGCAAATTTTCCGGAAGGGACGCCTGGACAAGGGATGGTCTTTGTCAAAGTGAACCAAGTCGAACTGGCAGTGATCAACATGCAGGCTCGTTCTTTTATGGTGGACTTGGATGATCCTTTTCGTAAAATGAATGAGCTGGTAGAAGAAGCCAGAAAACGTACGCCGATCATTTTTGTAGATTTTCATGGAGAAACAACAAGTGAAAAACAAGCAATGGGCTGGTTTTTAGATGGGAAAGTTTCAGCAGTGGTCGGTACACATACACACGTTCAGACAAATGATGCGCGAATTTTGCCAAGAGGAACAGCGTATCTGACAGACGTTGGGATGACAGGTCCCTATGATGGTATTTTGGGTATGCGCAGAGAACCTGTAATCGAAAAGTTTCTGACCGCATTACCAAAACGTTTTGAAGTTGTGGAACAAGGCCGATCGATTTTAAGCGGCTGTATCTTGGAATTGGATGATACGACAGGTCATGCAAAAGAAATCCAGCTGATTCAGATCAACGATGATCGACCGTTCATGGAGTAGAAAGAGAGGCAGTTTTTTGCAGCAGGAGCCGGAAATTCAAAAAGAAGTAAGGAAACTGACAAAACTTTTAAGAGAGAATGAAACGATCATTCGCTACAAAGAACTTGAAGAAAAGATCCAGCAAAACCAGTATTTAGCTGAGTTGAGAGAAAAAATCAAACAAGCGCAAAAAGATGCTGTTCATTTTGCCCACTATGACAAACCAGCAGCAGAACAAGAAGCAATCAAACAAGCGGATCAATTCATGCAAGAATTTGATCAGCATCCGCTTGTTGTAGCTTATAGAAAACAGCTGTTGGAAGCAGATGATCTGCTTCATCATTTAACAACTATGATACAAGAAGAAATCAATGGACAAATAGAGGAGGAAAAACATGCCTCAAAAAACTAAAAATACTCCTATGATGGAACAATATCTAAGCATCAAGGCCCAATACCAAGATGCTTTTTTGTTCTATCGTTTAGGAGACTTTTATGAACTATTTTACGAAGATGCGATCAAAGCGTCACAGCTTTTGGAATTAACGTTGACGAGCAGAAATCGAAATGCAGAAGAACCTATTCCTATGTGCGGTGTACCTCACCATGCAGCACAAGGATATATCGATGCCTTGATTGAAAAAGGCTATAAAGTAGCGATTTGCGAGCAGGTAGAAGATCCAAAGACGACTAAAGGGATGGTCAAGCGCGAAGTGATCCAGCTAGTCACTCCTGGTACAGTCATGGACAGCAAAGGATTGTCGGCAAAAGACAACAATTTTTTAACAGCTGTAGTTAGTCAAGGAAATGAATTTGGCTTTGCTTATGCCGATTTAAGTACGGGAGAATTGAAGACGGCTCGGTTGCATGATGAAGAAGCTGTTTTAAATGAAGCCTCTGCATTGCAGACAAAAGAACTCGTATTAGGCAGTGAGATCACTGATACCCTTCGTGAACAGCTAAGCGGGCGTTTAGGGCTAGTCTTTTCTCAACAAAATGAGATGGAAGAAAACGCGGAATTTAGCTTTTTGACGAGCGAACTAGTCGATCCGCTGGAAAAAGAAGCAACCGGCAAACTATTGACTTATTTATCGGTGACACAAAAGCGGAGTTTAGCTCATATCCAAAAAGCAGTAGAATACCAACCAGATCATTTTTTGAAAATGGATTATTATTCAAAATTCAACCTAGAATTAAGCCAATCTATTCGGACTGGGAAAAAGCACGGCACTCTTCTATGGTTGTTAGATGAAACAAAAACAGCAATGGGTGGCCGTTTACTAAAACAATGGCTAGACCGTCCGCTTATCCAGGCAAAACAAATTAAAGCAAGACAAGAAATGGTCGCTTCTTTGCTAGACAGCTATTTTGAACGTATCGATTTGCAGTCAGCATTAACGAAAGTCTATGATCTGGAACGCCTAGCAGGTCGAGTAGCTTTCGGTAATGTCAATGGGCGAGACTTGATCCAGCTGAAAACTTCTTTAGAACAAGTGCCAATGATCAGAGGGTTGATTGAAGGAATCGATCAAGGTCAATGGCAAAGTCTGCTTTCAGAAATACAGCCGATGGACCATCTCGTCCAATTGATCGACCAAGCTATCCAAGATGATCCGCCGTTACAAATAACGGAAGGAAACATCATCAAAGATGGATTCAATGAGCAGCTCGATATGTACCGTTCTGCTATGAGAAACGGAAAGAAATGGTTGGCAGAACTTGAAGCAAAAGAGCGTCAAGAAACAGGAATCAAGAACTTAAAAATCGGATTTAACCGCGTTTTCGGTTATTATATAGAAATTACAAAAGCAAATCTTGGAAATGCAGAACTGGAGAAGTATGAACGAAAACAAACTTTAGCAAATGCAGAGCGTTTCATCACACCAGAACTAAAAGAATTGGAGACACAAATCCTCGAAGCAGAAGAAAAATCTGTTGATTTAGAATATCAGTTGTTTTTAGCTGTGAGAGAAGAAGTCAAAAAGGCTATCCAGCCGCTACAAGTACTTGCAAAAGCAATCAGTGCAGTAGATGTGCTACAAAGTTTTGCAACGATCAGCGAACGCTATCAGTATGTTCGGCCAGAACTTGTCAGTGACAAGCATCAGCTTCTGATCAAAGACGGACGACATCCTGTAGTAGAAAAAGTATTAGGACATCAGGAATATATCCCTAACAGCGTAGAAATGGCAGAAGACGAAATGATCTTGCTGATTACAGGACCGAATATGTCTGGTAAAAGTACGTATATGCGACAGTTGGCATTAACTGTTCTGATGGCGCAAATGGGCTGTTTCGTTCCGGCAAAACAAGCAGTTTTACCTATTTTTGATCGGATTTTTACCCGAATCGGTGCAAGTGACGACTTAATTGCTGGACAAAGTACTTTTATGGTAGAGATGATGGAAGCCAATCAAGCCCTGCGTTATGCTACGCCAAACAGTTTGATTTTGTTTGACGAACTAGGGCGAGGAACAGCAACCTATGACGGAATGGCGTTGGCCCAAGCAATCATCGAGTATATCCATCGTCATGCACAAGCAAAAACACTCTTTTCTACTCATTATCATGAACTGACGGTACTTGAGAAAGAACTTCCGCAGCTTAAAAATGTCCATGTTGGAGCCGTTGAAAAAGACGGAGAAGTTGTCTTCTTGCATAAAATGATGGATGGACCTGCGGATAAAAGCTATGGCATACATGTGGCAAAGATCGCAGGATTGCCTTCCAATCTACTAGAACGAGCAGCAGATATCCTGCATACGCTAGAAAATGGTGATAACGGACACCATACTGTTCCAGCTGAAGTAGAAGAGAAAACTAAAACAGCCAAACAGGAGCAAATAAAACCACCTGCAGAAAAAGTAAATCAAGACCATATACAAGACCGTGTAAAAGAAGAAAACCAACAGCTTTCTTTATTCAGTGAATTATCCGAAAATGAAACAGAAGTCATTGAATCACTGAAGCAAATAAATTTACTAGAAATGACGCCAATGGATGCACTAAACACATTATATGAATTACAAAAACAACTGTAGGAAGAAGGCGGATATCGATGGCCAAAATCCAAGAATTATCTGAACGTTTAGCTAATCAGATCGCTGCGGGAGAAGTAGTGGAGCGACCAGCTTCCGTTGTGAAAGAATTAGTGGAAAATGCAATTGACGCCGGCAGTACTCAGATTGATATCTTAGTTGAAGAAGCGGGACTGCGGACGATCCAAGTGATTGATAACGGAGAAGGCATTTTGGCAGACGACGTAGAGAATGCCTTCAAGAGGCATGCGACAAGTAAGATCCATAATCGCGACGATCTTTTCCGCATACGAACGCTTGGATTTCGCGGTGAAGCTTTGCCAAGTATTGCCTCGGTTTCTGAAATGACTCTGGAAACGGCAAATCAGGAAGAAAAACAAGGCACCTATCTGTCGCTGAAAGGCGGAGAAGTTATTGAGCATCGACCAGCACCACTGCGTCAAGGAACGAAGATCACCGTCAGCAACCTGTTCTTCAATACGCCAGCCCGCTTGAAATACGTGAAAACACTGCACACAGAATTAGCGAACATCGGGGACATCGTCAATCGACTGGCATTGAGTCATCCATCGATTGCTTTTCGTTTAGTACATGATGGAAACAAAATGCTGGCAACCGCTGGAAATGGCGATCTGAAACAAACAATTGCGGGAATCTACGGATTATCTACCGCAAAAAAAATGCTGAAAATCGAAGGAAAAGATCTAGATTTTGAGTTATTTGGCTATGTTTCATTGCCTGAGGTGACTCGTGCCAGTAGGAATTACTTATCGACGATCATCAATGGACGTTTTATCAAGAACTTTTCCTTGAATAAAGCAATCGTTGCAGGTTATGGGTCAAAATTAATGGTCGGTCGTTTCCCTATTGCTGTATTGGAAATCAAAATGGACCCGCTTTTAGTAGATGTAAATGTTCATCCTACGAAGCAGGAAGTCCGGCTGTCGAAGGAAAAAGAACTAACAGAGCTAATTAGTAACGCCATTCAAAAAGCATTGTCTCAAGAAAATCTGATTCCAAGTGCAGCGGATAATCTACGGTTTAAGAAAAAAGTACCCGATCAGCCTAAAACAGAACAAATCGAAATCGATTTGTCCTACGCTTTTGAAGAAGAAAAACCTAAAAAGCCAAGTAGTTTGAATTTTGATCGAGAGACAGGAACCTTTTTCGTAGAAGAACCAAAGAACACATTTGTTGACAGAATTGTTGATAAGTCTGTGGAAAATGTTGAAAACTATTCTGGTTTTTCTGAAGAAAACACCACTTATCCAGAAAAAACAGCGAAAACGGTGGATAAGTTTGGTGAAAATGTTGATAACTTTGTAGAAAAAACAGTGGAAAAATCTGAAAAGAAAGAATTTCCCATTGTGGATAACATGGAGAAAACAAATGAAGAACAAGCAGATAAATCCGTAGAAGAGGATGAACAGATTTACGAGGAAGAATTGACACTCCACCCTGAATTTGATTTCACTCAAGGAAACGACAAAACATTAGAACAAGCCATCAAGAAATTAGAAACGGAAAAACCAGTACAACGTTTTCCTCAGTTGGAATATTTTGGACAGATGCACGGAACGTATCTTTTTGCCCAAAGTAGCGATGGGTTGTACATCATTGATCAGCATGCTGCCCAAGAGCGCATTAAGTATGAATATTTCCGGGAAAAAATTGGGGAAGTATCTGATGATCTGCAAGAATTGCTTGTTCCATTTGTGTTAGACTATCCAAACAGTGATGCTTTGAAATTAAAAGAGCAAAAACACTTGCTAGAAGATGCAGGGATTTATTTAGAAGAATTTGGTCAAAACAGCTTTATTGTACGGGCCCATCCTACTTGGTATCCCAATGGAGAAGAAGAATCGATTATTCGGGAGATGATCGATATGCTGCTGACAACTGGAAATGTGAGTGTAAAAAAATTCCGTGAAGCAACAGCAATCATGATGAGTTGCAAACGATCGATTAAAGCCAACCATTATTTGAATGAAGCACAAGCACGTGTGCTGCTGAAGGATCTGGCACGATGCGAAAATCCTTTCAATTGTCCCCATGGCCGTCCAGTATTGATTCACTTTACCAATTCGGATATGGAAAGGATGTTCAAACGAATCCAAGACCCGCATTAAGTCAAAGAGAAGAGGGAAAACATGAAGATTGTATTAGCATCCCAATCACCAAGAAGAAAAGAGTTATTGGCTCATATCGTTTCAGAATTCGAGATTGAACCTGCTGATATCGATGAAACGCCATTTCCAGACGAACAGCCCGTCGATTATGTTCGTAGAATGGCTGAAGAAAAAGCACGAACTGTCTGGGAACAAGTTGAAAAAGAAGACCATTTAGTGATTGCCAGTGACACGACTGTTGTTCTCAATCAAGAGATCATGGGTAAACCAGAAGATCTGGCTGAGGCTGAATTCATGCTGAAAAAACTAAGCGGGGAAACACATACTGTATATACAGCTGTTGTTTTAAAAACAAAGGAACGAGAAGAACGGATACTAGCAGAAGCACATGTCACTTTTTATCCTTTGACAGACGAAGAGATCAAACGCTACTTGGAGACGGGGGATTATGCGGATAAGGCAGGGGCATACGGCATCCAAAATGCTGCGAGTGTATTCGTCAAAGAAATTTCTGGAGATTATTACAGTATCGTAGGATTTCCGATTGGCGCTGTCAATCAGGCACTGAAAACATTCATTTAAACAAAAAAGCGGACTATCTGATTTTCGATTGAAAATCCATGATAGCCCGTTTTTTTTATTGAAAAGATTACTTATCTACTCTGACTAAGATTTTACTTCAGCTTTACCGACTGCTTCGCTCGGGCGAACAAGTCCTGATTGGTCAAGAGAAAGTCCTGCAACTTTTTCATTATTGGTCAAAGCAACAATAATGTCAGTTTTCTTGCCAGCTTGTTCTATTTCTGGCAAATCCATTTCAGCAATCAGGGTCTCTGGTGTGACAAGGTCTCCTTCTTTCACGAATACATTGAAAGGAACACCCTTTAGTTCAACAGTATCTAATCCCATGTGAACAAGTACTTCCAGCCCCTCATTAGAAAGAATACCAATGGCATGTTTTGTTTCAAAGACACTCGTCACTTTACCGTTTACTGGTGCATAGACTTTGCCGTTTGACGGTTCGACAGCATAACCGTCACCCATCATTTTTTGTGAGAAAACTGGGTCATTTACTTCAGTTATTTCCTTGATGGTCCCTGCAGCGACTGCGAATAATGTTTCTTTTGTTGCAACTGCCGTACCAGTTGCTGAAACAGGTTCGAAAGACTGTGGCGTTGCTGTTGCGCCATTTGCTGTTTGAAGTTGTACATCAGCAGCATTTTCAGGAACAGCAGGATCAATCTTATTCAAAATTCCCTGACGTCTAAAGATGATCGTCAAGCCAAATGGAATGATGACAGCAATGATCATTGCGATGATGAAAGGTACCCATGTTTCTGCTTGGATAGCTAGTATTCCTGGCAAACCACCTACTCCGATCGCGTTAGCTCGAACACCCATCAAGTTAGCAAACATGCCAGCTAATCCAGAGCCGACCATTGCAGCGACGAAAGGATAGACGTATTTCAAATTGATTCCGAACATAGCAGGTTCAGTTACGCCTAAGTAACAAGAAATCATTGCTGGAATCGAGATTTGTTCTTCTTTTTTATTCCCACGATGTAAGAAGATGATGGCTAAGACTGCAGAGCCTTGGGCGATATTTGATAAAGCAATCATCGGCCATAAATTCGTTGATCCGAAATCTGCAATAAGCTGCATATCGATGGCATTGGTCATATGGTGGAGACCAGTAATCACTAAAGGAGCATACAGGAATCCGAATACGGCACTAAACAACCAGCTGATAGAAGACGTCAATCCAGTATTTACGATATTTGAGATCCAGCTTCCGACTGTCCAGCCGATAGGACCTAAAATAACGTGTGCAGCTAAAACAGTTGGTAACAATGAAAACAATGGAACAAAAATCATCGAGATCGACTGAGGGATATATTTGCGGAAGAAGATTTCTAGATACGCTAACATAAACCCTGCCAGCATGGCTGGAATAACTTGCGCTTGATAACCAATCATCTGGACTTGAGCAAAACCAAAATCCCAAAATGGAATATCTGCTGCGGCTGTGGAAGCTACACTATAAGCATTTAATAATTGCGGAGAAACTAACGTAATTCCTAAAACGATTCCTAATATTTGTGTAGTACCCATCTTTTTTGCAATACTCCAAGTGATACCTACTGGAAGAAAATGGAAAATTGCTTCACCCGGTAACCACAAAAAGGCATTGACACCATTCCAAAACTTCGAGTGTTCAACGATTGTTCCACCAAGACTTTCAAACTGGATACCTTCAAGTACATTTCTGAATCCAAGGATCAATCCACCGACAATGATTGCAGGAATCAGTGGTGTAAAGATTTCTGCTAAAACGGCAATAGCACGTTGAACGGGATGAAGGTTTTGTTTTGCAGCTGCTTTTCCTTGTTCTTTGGAAACCCCTTCAACTCCAGATACTGCAACGAAGTCGTTATAAAAAGTAGAAACATCGTTTCCTATGATGACTTGGAACTGTCCTGCATTCGTGAACATCCCTTTTACGCTAGGTATATCTTCGATCGCTTTTTCGTCCGCTTTTCCTGGATCATTCAGGACAAAACGCATACGAGTCGCACAATGACTAACTGCAGTAATATTTTCTTTTCCGCCGATATCATGTAACAGCTTCTCGGCATCTGCTTGATATTTTGCCATATCAATAAACCCCTTTCTCTTAACTTGTCTATGCAAGTTGTTTCTTCATTTACTATACTTTTTTTCGGAGAAAATTGCAAGCGTTTTATTAAAAAGTACGAGAGAAAATGATATCGTTTTAAAAAGCTTAAAATAAGCTTTTCTTAAAAATAGGAACATTGAAATACAAAAAGAGCTGTAGTATAGTGAAGAAATGATGGAAGAACGAGTGAGGGAAAAAACATGAATAAGTTCAATGAAATTTTTTTAGATTTGGAACAGAAAATTTTAGCGAAAGAATATCCTCCGCATTCGCTTTTACCCAGTGAGAACCAATTGATCAAAATTTATGGTGTTTCACGAGAAACAATTAGAAAAGCGCTGAATCTTTTGACTACGGAAGGTTATATTCAAAAAAAACAAGGAAAAGGTTCGATCGTACTGGATCGGAATCGCTTCGACTTTCCTATTTCTGGATTGACTAGCTATAAAGAGCTACAGGAGACCCAACGTATTCCAAGTGAAACGATCATCCATACGTTAGAAGAAACAGAAGTGACAAAAGCATTGAACGAGATCACTGGCTGGGAGATCGGTGCGCCTGTTTGGCATTTGATACGCGAAAGAAAAATCAATGGCGAAGTAGTTATATTAGACACCGATTATCTATTAAAGGAAATCGTTCCTATTTTAACTCCAGCACAAGCACAAGGATCGATCTATGAATATTTTGAAAATGAGCTTTCTTTGACGATTGCTTACGCGCAAAAGGAGATCACAGTAGAAGAAGTAACGGAAATCATGAAAACAGCGATGGATCTTCACGATGACACTTATGCAGTAGTAGTCAGAAGCCTCGTTCATCTGGAAGATACCCGCTGTTTCGAGTATTCTGAGTCGGTTCACCGATTAGATAAATTCCGTTTCGTTGAGTTTGCCCGACGCCGAAAAGTGTAAATAGTTCAAAAGAAAGCAAATTGTTGGCATCTGTCCACTTTGGCGCTATGATAGGATCACAAAGGGGGCATTTTTAATGGATAAACCAATAAGACCAGAAAAAGAAGAACTGAAAGAAAAGTTATCACCCATGGCTTATGCAGTCACACAAGAAAATGCAACAGAACGACCATTTAGCGGGAAATATGATGATTTTTACGAAAAGGGGATCTATGTAGATATCGTCAGCGGTGAACCGTTGTTCAGCTCTGCAGAAAAATATGATGCAGGTTGTGGCTGGCCATCATTCAGCAAACCAATAACGAAAAGACAAGTGCGCGAAAAAGCCGACTTTTCTCATGGCATGCATCGAATAGAAGTTCGAAGCAAAGAAGCAGATTCTCATCTCGGACATGTGTTTACCGATGGACCAGTAGATCAAGGTGGTCTACGTTACTGCATCAATTCTGCCTCACTGAAATTCATTCCATATGAAAAGATGGATGAATTAGGTTATGGGGAATTCAAATCACTTGTAGAATAATGGAAATACACAAAGAGCGGTACAATACGGGGATTTACTCGATCGTCCGCTCTTTTTTTATTCAAGCGATTGCTATTTGAAAGAAACGCTCCCCAGACTCCTTTTTTCACAAGGTGAAATGTGCTACAATAAAGGGAACGTATGTGTGCAAAAGAAAGAGGACTAGAATATGTATGAATATCTGACAGGTGTGGTTACCTTTATCAACCCCTATTACATAGTAGTAGAAACCAATGGTATCGGCTACCAAATCGCACTAGGAAATCCTTACCGCTACAGTAGCAAACTAAATCAAAAAATAAAAATTTATGTCCATCAGGTGATACGTGAAGATGCGCATCTTCTGTATGGATTTGATTCGCTAGAAGAAAAGCAACTGTTTTTGCGATTAGTAAGTGTTTCAGGAATCGGTCCGAAAAGTGCCCTTGCAATCATGGCAAGCGAAGACCACTCCGGTTTGATTCAAGCAGTAGAATCCAGTGATGTCACTTATTTGACGAAATTTCCAGGAGTAGGGAAAAAGACAGCACAACAAATGATCTTGGATCTAAAAGGAAAATTCGGTGAGCTGAGTATCGATACACCTTTTAGTCTATTTGATGAAGCAAACACAAAAGACGCTACAGCTCTATCTGAAGCAATGGAAGCTCTCTCGGCTCTTGGTTACAGTGATCGAGAAATCAAACGTGTAGAAAAACAATTAAAAGAAGTCGATAATCAGACAACGGATGAGTATCTACGCCAAGCACTCAAGCTAATGATGAAAAAATAAGGAGGAGACCAAATGACAGATGAATACTTGTTATCACCAGAATCTGGCGAAAATGAACTGAGTTTGGAAAAATCTCTTCGACCACAGCTGCTTTCTCAATATATCGGACAGAGAAAAGTCAAACAAGAACTTCAGATTTACATCGAAGCTGCCAGAAATCGGGAAGAACCTTTAGATCATGTTCTGTTGTACGGACCTCCTGGATTAGGAAAAACGACGATGGCCATGGTCATTGCTAATGAGATGACCGTAAATATTCGTACGACGAGTGGCCCTGCTATCGAACGTCCGGGTGACTTAGTAGCAATCTTGAATGAACTGGAAGCAGGGGATGTCCTGTTTATCGATGAGATCCATCGATTACCTAGAGTGGTAGAAGAGATGCTTTATTCAGCTATGGAAGATTTCTATGTAGATATCATGGTAGGACAAGGGCCAACCGCACATCCGGTTCATTTCCCTCTTCCTCCCTTTACTTTGATTGGCGCGACGACACGGGCAGGTATGCTTTCTGCACCTTTACGAGATCGATTTGGCATCATTTCTCATATGGAATATTATGACGAACAGGATCTGCAGGAGATCGTTTTACGTTCTTCGGATATTTTTCAAACAGAGATCATTGAAGAAGGGGCATTGGAAATTGCTCGCCGATCACGAGGAACGCCTAGAATCGCTAATCGCTTGCTCAAACGGGTTCGTGATTTTGCGCAAGTCCAAGGAGACGGGAAAATCGATCGTCCTATAGCGGATCAGGCACTTACTTTGCTACAGGTCGATCAGGCTGGATTGGATTATGTTGACCAGAAATTGTTGCGAACAATGATCGAGTTATATGGCGGCGGACCAGTAGGGTTAAGTACGCTTTCAGTAAACATAGGAGAAGAGCGTGAGACGGTAGAAGATATGTATGAACCGTATCTGATCCAAAAAGGATTTTTAAAGCGTACACCTAGAGGGCGAATTGCTACTGCTTATGCCTATGAACATTTTGGTTACGACTATCATATATGATTTTTGCTTTTAGATTGGAGGAAAATGAATGAGTGATACAACACGTACGAAACAATTGATCAAAAACGTATTGATTGATTTGTGCCAAACGCAATCTTTTCGAAAAATCAGCGTCCAAAAAATCGCAAATGAAGCAAAAATCAATCGACAAACATTTTATTATCATTTTACAGATAAATACGATTTGCTTCGTTGGGTCTATTGTGAGGATGCATTGCATTATTTAGATCCACAATGTCTTTCACTTGATAATTGGGAAGAGCAAGCATTGAAAATGCTGAAAGCAATTGCTGAGAAGAAAGAATTTTATGCAAATACTGTGCTTTCTGACCCAGAAATTTTACAAAAAGAGTTTTCTCAACTGATCCAAAAATCATTTATCAAGATTTTTGAACAAATGGATGAAGAAAGACAACTTTCTGCAAGAGACAAACTATTTTATGCTCGTTTTTTTTCTTACGGTTGCAGTGGTGTATTAGTCAATTGGATCACGAATGAATATGAAGAAACACCGATGGAAATCGCTATGCAGCTTTTCCGTTTAGCCAAGGATACGGAATTATATTCTTATCGTCTTTATGCAAAAGAAGAGTTGGAAGAACAGTAATAGAAAAATTTTTTGTTGGAAAAGCAATGATCGCTAAAAGGAGATGGGGAAATGACAAAAATTTTATTTGTTTGTTTGGGAAATATTTGCCGTTCACCGATGGCAGAAGGCTTGCTGAGAAAACGAATAGCATTAGAAGGAAGGGAAGCAGAATTTTTTGTGGATTCTGCTGCTACAAGCACGTATGAAGTTGGAAAGACACCGCACCCTGGAACGAAAAAAATATTAAACCAAGAAAAAGTAGATATGACGAATATGGTTGCTCGGCAAATCACACCCCACGATTTTGAAACTTTTGATTGGATCATTGGCATGGATCAAGAAAATGTAGAAGAACTGAAACGAAGAGCACCACGCTCAGCGCAGGGGAAAATCCATTTGTTTTTAAGTAGCATTCCTGGAAAAGAAAAAGAAAATGTTCCCGACCCATACTATACCAATAACTTTGATGAGACATATCACTTGATCACAGAAGGCCTGGATCATTGGTGGAATATTTGGATTGACGGAAATAAAATAACAAACAATTTGTAAAGTTAACGTTTTCTTTTTAAGGCGATGTTAGAGCATTTCCTTGTTTTTTTGTAAAATGTTAGGTAAAATAAAATTAATTAAGTAACACTTTCTTAGCTAAAGGAGGAGTGCATTCGATGAACGAAGAGACAGTATCACCAATGAAGAAGCTTACGAAGTTAGTTACTCATACCTCGTATCAACTTTTTGATTCTTTTGTAAATGACACTGAAGAACATGCTAAGAATGTACGATTGCAAGGAAAGTTTATTCTTGAGCTGCAAAAAGCTGCGACTGAACATAGTTTAGTTATCTTACAAGTAAGAGCGAATCGTTTGAGTAGCAAGTATGAAACAATCTCAGGTTGGGTGGCGACAAAAACGGTCGAAAAAGACCGAGTAATGATCCGCCTACAAAACGAAGAGCAGCAGATCCGCATGGTTCCCGTAGAACAAATTGAAAAAATAACAATCCTTTCACCAGCAGGGGAACAGGAACGTTTATCAAAATAATTTATACCAGATAGAAAAGCACGTATGAGCTTGTACCATCCATCATTACTAATCAAAAATAACCGAATGCTTTAAGCTGATATCAGTAAAACGGAACGTTTTAGGATGAGTATCACAGCATGACAGCATTGGGTTGATTAGTTGAATCGATTGGATGGTACAAGTTTTTTTGATAAAAAAAGGTCCTGCTAGCCGGGGAGCTAGCAGGATAAGGAGTTAAAAATGAAAAAGTGTTGTTAGGGTTGTTTGTTGGTATGCTTATATAATAGTCACTAGTTGTGAATATTTTGTGACGAAAGTTTTCGAAAGTTGTTAAGTTTTTTTGCGAAAACTATTTTTATATCATATATATGTCTAAAATCTATATTATAAAAGAAATGTTGTTCGATCAGCTACTCTTCGGTATTAGTTCAAAACAAAACGGCAAAGTATATGGAGCTACTTTGCCGTTTTGTTTCTCTAATACTCAGGTCAGTTTATAGACGCTCAATAAACGGTGTTCAAAAGCCAGTTTCTCGGTATTAAGTCAAATTTATGCAAAAATGTGAGAAGCCATTTTCACAAAATATTTCTTAATACTCGAAACTAAGCGGCTTTTTCACGACCTCTCAATAAACGGTGTTCAAAAGTCAGTTTCTCGGTATTAAGTCAAATTTATGCAAAAATGTGAGAAGCCATTTTCACAAAATATTTCTTAATACTCGAAACTAAGCGGCTTTTTCACGACCTCTCAATAAACAGTGTTCAAGAGACAGCCTATCGGCAATAAGGCACAATTTTGTAAAATATGAGAAGCTATTTTTCAAAATTACTTTTTATTGCTCAAGGCTGAACGTCTCTTTCACAACCTCTTTTATCAATCTGCTACTTCTTCTTTCTTAGCGAAACTCCAAATCAGTCCGATAACAAAACCGATAACTGCTGGTACGATCCACCCCATCCCCAATTTGAAAAACGGCAAGTAGCTTTCCGCAACATGTAAAAGATTTTGAACAATAGGTGTTTGTTTGATAGTTTCTGGGCAAGCGTTCAACCCATCAAAAATCGAAGCAATCAATGTAAAATAAGTAGTCATTCGATAAACAGCCGTACGCTGCTTAAACAAAGGACCAACTAACACTAGTAAAATCAGTGTCATTGCTAATGGATAGATGAACATCAAAACAGGCAACGAAAATTGAATGATATTCGTCAAGCCTACGTTTGCCGCTAAACAAGGAAGGATACTAGCAAGTGCAACAAAGAATGCGTAATTTCTTTGTGGAAACAAATCTGTGAATGTTTCTGCAAAAGCTGTAATCAAACCAATACCGGTCTTCAAACAAGCTAATATAACGATAAATGCTAATAAGATACTGCCATAAGTACCTAAATAATGATCAGCAATCTGAGCCAGCGTGATCCCGCCATTTTCACTTAGAGCAAAGCTACCTAAGCTCATAGCACCTAAATAAGCGAGCAAAGTATAAATGATTCCCATCAATATAATGCTGATCGCACCAGATTTGATCGTGTCTTTAGCGATTTCAGCAGGTTTTGTTACACCCATGTTTTGGATCGTCGTAACGATGATGATCCCAAATGCTAAAGCAGCAAGCGCATCTAATGTGTTATATCCTTGAGTAAATCCTGTGAAAAAAGCATGGTCTTGGTAATTTGGCTGAATAGGCGCTTGATCGACAGAGCCTAATGGATTCAAAAAAGCAAGGAGAAGCAAAGCACCTAATAAAACCAAAAATGCAGGATTCAGGAACTTTCCAACATAATCTAATATCTTTGTCGGTTTTCTTGAAAACCACCAAGCCAGCACAAAAAATACAATACTGAAAATTGCTAGATATAGCGTCTGTCTGCTAGGATCGATAAATGGTGCTAAACCAATCTCGAAAGATGTGGTTGCAAGGCGAGGTAAAGCAAAAAACGGTCCGATAACTAAGTAAAGCAAGATGGTAAAAACCATCGCATATGTTTGATTTATCCGTTTTGCTAATTCATATACACCTGAGCTTTTCGATACACCAATGGCAATCACCCCTAAGAAGGGAAGACCGATACCGGTAACCAAGAAACCTAGATTCGCCCAAAAGGTAGCAGCGCCTGCTTCTTGACCCAAATGAACGGGAAAGATAAGATTTCCAGCACCAAAAAATAGACCGAAAAGCATGGAGCCTATAAAAAGATAGTCTTTAAATGATAATTTTTTTGTCATACATAACTCCTTTACGGTTTTTTTAAAAGTAACAAAATTTCGAAAAATATGCAACAATTTTCAGAAAATTCCCTATATAAAACGATGGTTATTTAATAACGTAAGTGATAAAATAAAAGCGCTGAATCATCTGAGGAGGAATCATCGTGACAAAGTCGAGATTAGAAGCATTTACTGATGGAGTGGTAGCCATTGTTTTGACAGTTCTTGTATTAGAGATCAAGATCCCTAATCCATCTAGCTTTCATTCTTTATGGGTCATCCGAAATACATTATTAGCTTATACCATCAGCTTTATATTTGTTGCGGTGATCTGGGTGAACCATCATCGTATATTTCAGATGGCAGAACGAATTAATTACCGAGTGGTCTGGTCGAATATCTTTTGGCTCTTCTGGCTGACTTTATGTCCTTTTGTTACTAGTTGGGTCGGGCGTAACCCTGAAGCTTTTTGGCCTGAGATGGCTTATGTCTTAGTATATACGATGTGGAGTTTTTCTTTTGGTATCTTGATGAGGCAAATCATGAAAGCAAATAAACCAGATTCCCATGTCGTGAGAGTTTTGTCAAAGGACCGTCGAAGTCTTATCTCCATGATGATTAACTTATGCTTGATTGCCGGTGTCTTTTTTGTACCGTTGATCGGGTTATTCGGACGTTTTTTTGTATCTGGTATTTGGATTTTTTCCTATAAAAAAGCAGATGCCTATTATCAGCGGTTGTTTCCGGGGAAATAGAAAAGAGGCTGGGACAGAAGCTTTTAACTCTAAGAAATAAGAAGAAATTCACAAAAATTTAAGAAGCAATTTTCGTAAATTCCTTCTTATTTCTCGAAGCTGACCACTTCTGTCACAACTACTTTTTTACTTCTTACGTTCATATTTCATATGATAGATCAGTAATAGAAGCAAGAACCACACAGGTGTTAGTAATAAAGCGATTCTCGTATCTTTTCCTAGGAACAAGACGACACACACAAAGGCCATGTAAAGAAATACCAGATAATTACTAAATGGGTACAACGGCATTTTAAATGAATGAGCTTTTTTGCCGAGGATACTTTTACGATATTTCATGTGCGTGTAGACAAGCATACTCCAGATAAACAAGAAACAAGTAGTGGCAATACTGCTTACTAGTGTGAATACTTCACTAGGCATCACGTAATTCAAGATAACAGAAATGAAAATGACGATAGTAGAAAATGTCAAAGCATTCCCTGGCACATGATGTGTTGTTAACTTTTTGAATTTTTTAGGGGCACTGCCTTCTTGCGCTAAAGAACGAAGCATACGTCCTGTACTATATATTGCACTGTTGCAGGCAGAAGCTGCTGCACTTAATACGACTAAATTGATCAAGGAAGCAGCAATCGTGATCCCAATTTCCGAAAATACTTCTACAAATGGACTGTTATCTGGATTCAAGCTGTTCCATGGATAGATTGCCATAATGACAAAAAGAGATCCTAAGTAAAATAAGATGATCCTGATAGGAATATTATTGATAGCTTCCGGCAACACTTTTTCAGGATTTTCTGTTTCTCCAGCGACTAATCCAACTAATTCTATCCCAGCAAAAGCAAAGGTTACCATTTGGAAAGCTAAGATAAATCCTTTTGCACCAGTTGGAAAGAATCCGCCATGAGACCATAGATTCGTGATACTGGCTGTGCCAATATCTGTCGTATAGTGGGTGAGGATCATATAAGCTCCTACGAGGATAAAGGCAATGATCGCTACAACTTTGATCAATGCAAACCAAAACTCTAACTCACCAAACAATGAGACAGCCACCATATTCAAGCAAAGAAGAAGACCTAATGCAATCAGTTCAGGAAGCCACTGAGGAACACCAGGCGCCCAGTAGCGTACATACATTCCGATGGCTGTTAAATCGGCCATTGCAATCGATACCCAGCAGAACCAATACGTCCAGCCAGTGATGAAAGCCGCTTTTTTGCCAAGATATTCTGCAACAAAATCCAGAAAAGAATGGTTATTGGTGTTTGATAACAGAAGTTCGCCTAACGCACGCATAATGAAAAAACAGATGCATCCAGTAATAAGATAGGCGAGCAATATCGAAGGGCCAGCTAGCTGGATAGACTTTCCGGAACCTAAAAACAGCCCCGTTCCAATCGCTCCGCCAATAGAAATCAGTTGGACATGTCTATTTTTCAGTCCACGCTGCAGTTCTTGCTCTTCATTCATTTTTAAATCATCCTAACTAAAAAAGTTTAATTACTTCCATATTAAGAGAGTTTTCTGAAAAACACAACTAAGATTCCAAAATTTTCAGAAATTTACCTTTTATGAGTAAGTCATAAAAAAGAACTGCGGTAAATACCGCAGCTCCCTGTCCCAATCAGCTATTGATCCTAAGCATTTAAAATACGTGAAAGGAACTCTTTTGTACGTTCTTCTTTCGGATGGACAAAGATATCTTCTGGTGTACCTTCTTCTGCAATCACACCTTTATCCATAAAAATGACACGGTCAGATACATCTTTTGCAAATTCCATCTCATGCGTCACGATAAGCATTGTCAAGCCAGTATGTGCTAAGTCTTTGATCGTATTAAGCACTTCGCCAACCATTTCAGGGTCTAACGCCGAAGTAGGTTCGTCGAATAGCAATACATCTGGATTCATCGATAACGCCCGAGCAATTGCGACACGCTGTTTCTGTCCACCAGATAATTGTGCTGGTTTGGCTTCGATATAACGATCCATACCAACTTTTTCCAGATTTTCAATTGCTACTTTTTTAGCAGTTTCTTTATCACGTTTCAGGACAGTTGTTTGACCAGACATACAGTTTTCCAAGACGTTCATATTGTTGAACAGGTTGAAGGATTGGAAAACCATACCTAGATTCGTTCGATATTTAGGTAAATTATATTTAGGAGCTAATACATTTTCTCCATTATAAATGATCTCGCCGCCTGTTGGTTTTTCCAGTAAATTGATACAGCGCAAGAAAGTAGATTTACCAGAACCGGAAGAACCGATGATCGTCACAACTTCACCTTTGTTGACTGTCACGCTGATATCTTTCAATACTTCATTTTCACCGAAGCTTTTTCTTAGATGGTTGATTTCAATAATTTTTTCATTCATGATTCTTCCTCCTTATTCCTGCAAATTTGAATTGTCGATTTCTTCAAGCTTGGTATAAGCTGAAGGACCATCGATTTTCTTTTCTACCGCCCGCAGGATTCTGGTGATCGTAAAGGTCATGACTAAGTAGATGATCCCGACGATCGTAAATGTTTGGAAGAATTGGAAATTCGCACCGGAAGCAGAGTTTCCTTGGAAGAACAAATCAGCTACGCCGATTACACTTAAAACTGCTGTATCTTTGATATTGATAACAAACTCATTTCCTGTTGCTGGCAAGATATTCCGTAAAACTTGTGGAATAACAACTTTTCTCATCGTTTGGCCATGGGTCATACCAATGGCTTGCGCAGCTTCGAACTGCCCTTCATCTACTGCAAAAATCCCCCCACGAACGATCTCTGTCATGTAAGCTCCAGTATTGAGAGAGACAATAAACAAAGCGGCAATTGTTCGGTTCAATGAAATGCCAAAAGCGAGTGCCAGACCGTAGAAGATGACCATTGCTTGTACCATCATCGGTGTTCCGCGGAATACTTCGACATAGATAGAAAGAAGTGCATTTCCGATTTTTTGGAAGAAGCGAGTCAGTGCATTTCCTGATTCAGGTACCGAACGGAAGACACCAATCAGTAATCCAAGTGTAGTACCGACAACTGTCCCGATCAATGCGATGAACAAGGTAAGTCCAGCACCTCGTAAGAACATATTGCCGTATTGTTTCCAAATCGTAGTGAAATCAGAAATGATGCCAGGTTTTTCTTCACTATCAGTTGCAGCAGGCTGATCTTTGACTGCTTGGTCCATAATTTTGGTTCGTTCATCGTTAGAGATGCCAGAAAGAATCTGGTTTACTTTTTGGATATCCGGGTCGCCTTTACGCATACCAACAGAAATCTGAACATCTTCCGGGTTTGTCTGGAAGCCATCTGCACCGCTGAATTCAAGCATTTCCAAGTCTTTGTTCACACTAGTTGCCGTTACACCTTCCGGACGTTCGCTGACATAACCATCGATCATTCCAGAAGCTAAAGCTGTTCTCATTGCTGAGAAATTATCCATTGCTTGTTGTTTCTGCACATCTGGTATCTGATCGATCACAGTATAGTGGAATGTATTTAACTGAGCAGTGATCTTTGCTCCAGAAAGATCTGCTAAACTTTTTGCTTTTGCATATTTGCTATCTTTTTGAACTACTACTACTAATTGTGATTCGTAATAAGGATCGGTAAAATCAATTTCTTTTCGTCGTTCAGCAGTAGGGCTCATTCCGGCGATGATCGCGTCGATCTTGCCTGATTGAAGGGCAGGAGCCAGACCATCCCATTTCGTTTGGACGATGACTAATTTTTTCCCTAAACCATCTGCTACTTTTTTAGCGATTTGAACATCATAACCGCCGGCGTAACTATTTTGGCCTTGAATTGGCAAGGCATTATTCTCATCTGTTTGTTGAGACCAGTTGAAGGGTGCATACCCAGCCTCCATACCTACGCGAAACTCATCGCTCGGTGTTTTTTCATCTGCATTTGCCAGAGATCCCACACTGAATAGTGAGAAGACAAAAGCAAATAGTACGGCAACTGAAACCATATTTTTTTTCATTTTTTTCTCCCTTTCTGATTATATGATACACGAGCGGTCTAGATGAAATGCGGTAAAGCTTTATCTGAAAAAATAAAAAGCGACCGATTTATAGATATAAAAAGGCCGCTAAAATTCCATAAGGTGATAAACCTCTCACAAAACATAGCGCAACTTAGCATCACTGCTAAGACAGTCCGCAAGCTCTTAACTTGCGTCCCAACATACACTCCAAGCAAAAAAGTGCACATTTCGGCGATCCTCCCTATTCCTGCTTCTCCATGTTTGCTTCACTCCACAGGGTTAATGATTCTCGCGACCTCTACCTCATTGATTGAGGCATCTCGTATTCAGTTATTTATACAAAAAAAGTTTACGATACTCGAGAGGCTTTGTCAATCTATAACTGCTGTTTTTTGAAAAAATACTGATAAATATAGAAATCTTTACTTTTACCGAAAAAAGAATCAAAATGTGAATCATCTATCCATTGTAAACGATAGTATAATTATACACAAAAATGTATGTAATACAATAAAAAAAGAACTAGAACAGAAAATTTCCTGTGTCCAGTTCCATCTCGATCATTTAAGCTGCCGCTTTCTTTGGCTCGCGTCCTAGGATCGCTTGCAAAAGAACAACGACGCCATAAATGGCTAATATTAGATAAATCAAACTTGAGTATTGGGTGATTCCCCAGCCCCATGTTCGATATACGGCTAATGTAATGGCTAAAACAATTGCGGCAATCACGTTGAATAAAGCAAAAGCCCAAAGATTTCCATTTTCTTTGCGTACAAGATAAAAAACAGAGAAATAAACGCTTAACGCTAACCAGGCGATACAAGCCAGAATAACGCCCCAATAAATAAAGAATGGTAACATATCGATTCACCTCACTTTTATACAGCAGTATTGTAACACGTTTTCATTCTTTTGTCAGTGAACATTGTGATAAATTACTCAAATGCCCATAACACTTTTTTATTCCCATTTTTCTGACTTTTCAACAATAAATTTGTTCGAGTATGGGCTATAATGGAAAGTGAGGTGACAAAACATGAAACAATTAACAGTAGACGAAGCAGCAAAAGAGATATTAGCTTATCAGCAAATTACATTTTTGACCGGTGCAGGGGTATCCACACCTTCTGGAGTGCCAGACTATCGATCTTTGTCAGGAATCTACCACGGGATGGAGCAGCCGGAATACTTGCTGAGTCATCAAGCAATGGTGAATGAACCGGATAAATTCTATCAATTTGTCAAAAAGATTTATCATCCTGAAGCAAAACCCAATATCATTCATTTGGAAATGGCACATCTAGCGAAAGAAAAAAATGTCTGGGTCGTTTCCCAAAACATCGACGGGTTGCACGCAAAAGCTGAAAGCCCGCAACTCGTCAATTTTCATGGAAGTTTGTATCAATGTCATTGTCGAAAATGTCAACAAACGGTAGACTGGAAAGAATATCTTCACAGCGACAAACATCAAGCATGCGGAGGACAAATACGCCCAGACATCGTGTTATATGGTGAAGGGTTTCAAGATGGAGTCATGGAGCAGGCGGCTTATGCCGTCAGCCAAGCAGAGCTGATCGTCATTGTTGGAACGAGTTTTCAAGTTCATCCGTTTTGTGATCTGGTACAGTTTCGCCAGCCGTCAGCCAAAATCTTAGTAATCAATCAAACGCCTGTTTATTTAGCGGAGCCTTATACGTTTATTCAAGAAGACGGAGCGGTTGTTTTCAAAAAAATACAAGAATTAGGAGCAGATTATGACTGAATTCAAAACCGAAAAAGAAAAAATGATTGCAGGCGAGCTTTATTTTGCCAATGATCCTGAGCTGGTTGCCGACCGTATGTTTGCAAGAAGTCAAAGCCAAATCATCAACCAAGCAGAATCAGCGGAACTGCGATCCCAATTGTTGAAAGAGACTTTTGGCCGTACAGGGAAAAAAATCTATATGGAGCCAGTTATCAATTTTGATTACGGATATAATATATTTGTTGGGGAGAATTTTTATGCAAATTTCAATTGTACATTTTTAGATGTCAGCACGATTGAAATCGGTGATAACTGCATGTTCGCTCCGAATGTCCAGCTTTACACGGCAACGCATCCACTACATCCAGTGAAACGTAACAGCGGTCTGGAGTACGCAAAACCCATTAAAATCGGTAATAATGTTTGGTTAGGCGGAGGCGTTATCGTCACGCCGGGTGTCACTCTAGGGGACAACGTAGTAGTCGGCGCAGGTTCGGTTGTGACCAAATCTTTTCCCGACAATGTAGTGATTGCAGGAAATCCTGCTCGTATCATCAAGACAGTAGAGGAAGAACTAACAGAAGAGTCTCTTGAAACATTACGTCATAAGATCGATATGATCGATCGAGAGTTGGTTGCTTTATTAGAAAAAAGAATGGATACGGTAACTAAAATAGGACAAGTGAAAAAAGAAGAAAACCAAGCAGTTTATGATGCAAAAAGAGAGCATCAAGTATTGGATAAAGTTGCTAGTTTGCTGAAAAATAAGGGATATAAGGAAACAATAACAGACACGTATGTTGATTTGATGAAACACTCGCGCGAATACCAAAACAAAATGAAGGAGGAGTAAGTGTGATCGAAGGAGAGACACGTCGAAAACAAATCATGCAAACCTTGGCAAATACAGAAAAACCAGTGAGTGCTAGCAAGTTTGCGAAAACTTTTGGAGTCAGCCGTCAGATCATTGTAGGCGATATTGCTTTACTACGAGCTGCAGGTAAAAGTATCGTGGCAACAGCAAGAGGTTATATCCTCGAAACAGAAGAAACCAATACTGGGCACATCAGTAAAATCGCTGTCCAACATGGAAAAGATCAAACAGAAGAAGAACTGAGACTAATCGTTGAAAATGGTGGTGAAATCATTGATGTAATTGTGGAACATCCCCTTTACGGTGAGTTAGCAGGAACTTTGCACATCAAAACGCCACAAGATATCGATTCCTTTATGAGACGTTATCAAAAAAGTAATGCTACTTTGTTATCCGAATTAACAGGCGGCATCCATCTGCATACGATCCGCTACCCAGAAAAGCATATGCTGAAAAACATCAAACAAAAACTAGCTGAAGCAGGAATCCTCTACGAAGGATAACATCGTAGCTGCTACTTTTTATCCTAGAAACTATTCTATCATCTCTGAGATAAACACCCATATGGAAGAAATAAGAAAAAATAAGAAAAGATGCGTATCCAATACACAGAATTTTTTGGAATTGCGATTTCTAGATGTCTATCTAAATTTCGATTAGTGGAGAAACATAAAAAAGGGAAGTGCAGCTTTTGAGCACTCCCCTTTTTTATAAAGCTTTCTTGTAGCATAGTATCGAAGGAACCTGCCAATTCTCTACTCGATTACCAATACGCCTTCTTTTAGTGCAAATGGATTTTGATCGTTGATGTGGTCATAGAACATCACACCGTTGATATGGTCGATTTCATGTTGAACGACGATCGATTCATAATTCTTCAAACGAATCTTGTGTTTTTCACCATTCATATCATAATAAGACACAGTGATTTTGGCATGGCGAACAACATATCCTGGTACTTCTCGATCAACAGATAAACAGCCTTCACCTTCCCCTAAACAAGCATCTTGAACAGAATGGCTCAAAATTTTAGGATTATACATAACAGTACTTAGAGAAGGTCCATCTGCCTCTGGGTCAGGACTTGGTACGTGAACAGCAATGATTCTTTTAGAAATATCTAATTGAGGAGCAGCTAAGCCAACACCGCCTCGTAAGTGTAGTTCTTCAGCTTTGATTGGATCTTGGCTGTTTTTTAAGAACTCAAGCATCTCTTTTCCTAAAGAGATATCTTCTTCGCTTAATGGAAGAGAAACTTCTTTTGCAACTTCGCGTAAGGTCGGATTTCCTTCACGAATGATATCATCCATTGTAATCATGGAATATGTACCCCTTTCTTAAAAGACTGTGTTTCAAGTCTATTTTCGCATTATAGTTTACCACAAAAATGGAAAAGTAGTAGTAAGATTGTTTGAAAACTACCTTTTCTTAATGATTAACTACTTGATTTTCAACCCGGTTTCAGGTAAAGTATAGCTGTGTGCTCTAGGCACATGACCTGCCACTTGGTTAAGCGAATCACCAACGTTTTACTCAGTCGCAGGGGAATAATCGAAAGAGGTGAAAGAAATGGCAATTTCAAAAGAACGCAAGAATGAAATCATCAACGAATACGCTCGCCATGAAGGGGATACTGGTTCTCCAGAAGTACAAATCGCTGTATTAACTGAAGAAATCAACCACTTGAATGAACATGCACGCGTGCACAAAAAAGACCATCATTCATACCGCGGCCTAATGAAAAAAGTTGGTCACCGCCGTAACTTGTTAGCTTACTTACGTAAAACTGACGTTCAACGTTACCGCGAATTGATCAAACGTTTAGGCTTGCGTCGTTAATTTTAGTCAAAAAGAGTGGGATTCACATGAATCTCACTTTTTTTACTCGTATATCAATTAAGTAAAATTCCGTGATCAAGCTAGATGGACTCCTACTAACCAAATGAAAGCTGCTCAAAAGACGGCTTTCGGCAGTTTTCATTTGTTTAGTAGCGTCTTGCTTTCACGAGAAGGAAAAGGAGAAGTTATGTCAGAAAAACAAGTATTCAAAACGACATGGGGTGGCCGTCCCTTACAAATCGAAGTCGGTCAGCTAGCAAAACAAGCAAACGGAGCCGTTTTAGTCCGTTATGGAGATACAGTAGTCTTAAGTGCAGCTGTGGCCTCTAAAGAAGCAAAAGATACAGACTTTTTCCCATTAACGATCAATTATGAAGAAAAAATGTATGCAGCAGGGAAAATCCCTGGAGGTTTCATCAAACGAGAAGGCCGTCCAAGTACGGAAGCAACATTGACTGCCCGTTTGATCGACCGTCCAATTCGCCCGATGTTTGCAGAAGGCTTCCGTAATGAAGTCCAAGTAACGAACATCGTGATGAGTGTAGAAACAGACTGCTCGCCAGCTATGGCAGCAATGCTAGGTTCTTCTTTAGCACTATCAATCTCAGATATCCCATTTGACGGCCCAATCGCAGGCGTAGAAGTTGGTCGTGTAAATGGCGAGTACGTCTTGAATCCAACAGTAGAACAAGCAGAACAAACAGATATCGAATTGACTGTTGCCGGAACGAAACAAGCCATCAATATGGTTGAAAGCGGCGCGAAAGAAGTTTCAGAAGAAGACATGCTTGGTGCATTGCTGTTTGGTTTTGACGCTATCAAAGAGTTAGTTGCTTTCCAAGAAGAAATCGTTCAAGCAGTAGGGAAAGAAAAAATGGAAGTGACTTTACTGCAAGTTGATGAAGTATTGAAAAAAGAAATCTTTGATGCTTCTTACGCTACAATGAAAGCAGCAGTAATGACTGAAGAAAAACTTGCTCGCGAAGATAATATCGAGCAAGTGAAGATCGATATCCGCGAAGCTTATGCTGAGAAATTTGCAGGTCATGAAGATGAAGATCAGTTGTTGAAAGAAGTTAAACAAATCACAGAAGATCTTGAAAAAGATGTCGTACGTGAATTGATCACCATCGATAAGATCCGTCCTGACGGGCGTAAATTGGATGAAATCCGTCCATTGTCATCAGAGGTCAGCTTATTGCCACGTGTACATGGATCAGGTTTGTTCACACGAGGACAAACACAAGCTTTATCAGCTTGTACACTCGCACCTCTAGGAGAGCACCAAATCATTGATGGTTTAGGGGTGGAAGTCAGCAAACGATTCATCCACCACTACAATTTCCCTCAATTTTCTGTTGGTTCTACAGGACGTGCAGGCTCTCCAGGGCGTCGGGAAATCGGACATGGCGCATTAGGTGAACGTGCGTTAGCACAAGTAATCCCTTCAGAAGAAGAATTTCCTTATACGATCCGTTTAGTAGCAGAAGTATTGGAATCAAATGGTTCTTCTTCCCAAGCAAGTATCTGTGCTGGCACATTAGCATTGATGGATGCAGGTGTACCAATCAAAGCACCAGTCGCCGGCATTGCGATGGGACTTGTTTCTGATGGTGAAAACTATACGATCCTAACTGATATCCAAGGGCTGGAAGATCATCTTGGCGATATGGACTTTAAAGTTGCCGGTACAAAAGATGGTATCACTGCTTTACAGATGGATATCAAGATTCAAGGAATCACAGAACAAATCCTAACTGAAGCATTAACTCAAGCAAAACAAGCACGTATGGAAATCTTAGAAGAATTGACTTCAACGATTGCTGCACCACGTGAAGAATTAAGCCAATATGCACCAAAAATCGAAATGATCCAGATCGAACCTGCTAAAATCAAAGATGTTATCGGTAAAGGTGGCGATACGATCAACGGAATCATCGATGAAACTGGTGTGAAAATCGATATCGATCAAGATGGAAAAGTAAGTATTGCTTCAGCTGATGCAGAAATGATCAAAAAAGCTATCAAGATCATCGAAGATTTGACCAAAGAAGTCAAAGTTGGTGAAGTTTATCTAGGAAAAGTTGTCCGTATCGAAAAATTCGGTGCATTCGTCAACTTGATCAAAGGAAAAGATGGACTTGTCCATATTTCTCAATTGGCAAACGATCGTGTCAATAAAGTCGAAGATGTTGTTAAACTAGGTGATGAGATCCTTGTGAAAGTAACTGAAATCGATAAACAAGGACGCGTAAATCTGTCAAGAAAAGCAATGTTGAATGAAGATGGTTCAACGAAAAATGAAGAAAAATAATTTAATTCATAGGAATAATGTGACTTGTGATCGTGAAGGTGACAGGGGAACAATAATTATTCGAAAAAAGGGGACTGTGACAAAAGCCGTGTCACAGTCCTTTTTTTGTGAATAAACGGTGTTCAAAAGCTTGCATCTGCGGTAATAAGTCCAGCCAAGTTAAAAACATTAGGAGCTGTTTTTACTTGGCTGTTTTTATTACTTGATGCAGAACAGCTTTTTCACAACCTCTCCAATAAACGGTGTTCAATCAGCTGTCCCTCGATATTAGCTCAAAAAACGGCAAAATATGAGGAACTATTTTTCCGTTTGTTTCTCTAATACTCAGGTCAAACCGCTGATTTCACAACCTCTGATTCACGGTGTTCCAGAAGCAGCTTCTACGGAAATAAGCTGAACACTTTTGTCACAACTTCTTTTTTTCTGGAGTTTCTTTGCGCATATTTTTGGAGTCCTTCTGAATAAAGCGTAAAATAAAAGTGAGAAATATGGATAAAGGAGGGAAAGAAGATGCTGAATTTTTTATGGTCGTTATTTATCGGCGGTATATTAGGTTTGATAGCTGGCGCAATTTTAGGAAAGGAAGTCCCGGGAGGTGTATCTGGAAATATCATTATCGGTTTTTTAGGTAGTTGGCTCGGCGAATTTTTACTAGGACCACTGGGACCGGAACTCGGCGGTTTTTATTTGATACCAGCATTATTGGGTGCAATTTTTTGCCTTGCTCTTTATTCATTTGTGGCAAGACGTATCAGAGAACGTCCAAAGAAAGAATAATTTTATTCAAATAAGTTGACACTTCAGTGTGTTACTTGGATAATTAGAAGCAATTTAGGAAAGCGGGTGTCATGGATAAGAATATCATCTATCATTCAAGCTTACCTAAAGGATATCCATATAACAAGAAATGAGGGAAAAACGTGGCAACAACGCACAATACCAAAAAGATATCAATGGCTGGCCTGCTTGTAGCGATGGGAGTCGTCTACGGAGACATCGGGACAAGTCCGCTTTACGTTATGAAATCGATTGTTGAAGATAATGGCGGATTGTCAGGAATCAATCCTGATTTTGTTATCGGATCAGTCTCATTGATTTTTTGGACATTGACTCTACTGACAACAATCAAATATGTCGTGATTGCATTGAATGCAGATAACCATGGTGAAGGTGGAATTTTCTCACTCTACACACTTGTCCGAAAAGGTGGGAAATATTTGATCATTCCTGCAATGATCGGAGGAGCTGCCTTACTAGCAGATGGGGTATTGACCCCTGCTGTGACGGTAACGACTGCGATTGAAGGCTTGCGAGGAATTCCGCAGTTTTTTGACCGGTTCGGTAATAACCAGAACGTGATCGTCATTATCACTTTAGTTATTATTTTTGTTTTATTCATGGTCCAACGCTTTGGTACAGATATTGTCGGAAAAGCATTCGGACCAATCATGTTCGCTTGGTTTACTTTTTTAGGCGTAATGGGATTAATGAACTTCAGTCAAGACTGGACAGTTATCCGTGCACTGAATCCTTATTATGCTATCCAGCTGCTTTTTAGTGCAGATAACAAATTAGGCTTGTTCATTCTTGGAAATATTTTCCTGGCTACGACAGGTGCAGAGGCGCTTTATTCCGATCTTGGACATGTCGGCAAACGAAATATTCGTCTGAGCTGGCCTTACGTCAAAATTTGTTTGGTTATCAATTATTTTGGGCAGGCTGCGTGGTTGTTGAATGTTTATCAAAACCCTGAAGCACAGCAAATCAAGAACCTGAATCCATTCTTCCAAATGATGCCTCAAAGTTGGATCGTGATCGGCGTTGCTTTTGCAACAGTCGCTGCAGTCATTGCTTCGCAAGCATTGATTACAGGTTCGTTTACGCTAGTTTCAGAAGCAATCAAGTTGAAACTGCTGCCTCGGTTAAAGATCATGTATCCTGGGAACAGTATCGGGCAAATGTATATCCCAGCAGTCAATCTGATTTTATGGATCGCCTGTTCTCTAGTGGTTGTCACATTCCGAACGTCTCATCATATGGAAGCTGCTTACGGTCTATCGATCACTGTGACGATGTTGATGACAACAGCACTGCTTTACTTTTATCTTATCCAAAATGGGCATTCTCGTTGGCTTGCATATTTAGTTACCTTTTTCTTCGGTGCGATAGAAGTCGTTTTCTTTATCTCAAGTGTTGTCAAATTCTTCCGAGGCGGTTTTGTAGCCGTTCTGATTGGTTTGATCATCTTAGTCGTGATGTTTATTTGGGAACAAGGGAACATTATTCGCGAATCGTCAACCGAGGATGTGTCTTTGAGAGATTATATCCCGCAGCTTAGAGAATTACGTGATGATACTTCTTTACCAATCTATCAGACAAATGTGGTCTTCTTGGTTCCTGATATGGCTGAAGATAAAGTTGGCCGACAGTTCATCTATTCGATTTTAGATAAACGGCCTAAAAGAGCACGAGTCTATTGGTTTGTTCATGTGGAAGTGACGGATGAGCCATATACGAAAGAATATCAAGTAGATATGATGGGCACTGATTTTATTGTCCAAGTGAATCTGTTCTTAGGTTTCAGGGTCCAACAGGAAATCAACGTATATGTTCGCCAAGTCATCCATGATTTGATGAAACAAGGCCGTTTGCCAAAACAGCCACAAAGATACTCTCTGACACCAGGACGGGAAGTTGGTGATTTCCAATTTGTCCTGATTGATGAAGTAGTTTCCAATGTGACAACTCTAGGAAAATGGCAACGTCAAATCATGCAGGCAAAACTGGCAATCAAAAAAATCGCTACTTCGCCAGAAACATGGTTTGGGCTAGAGTACAGCGAAGTAAAACATGAAACTGTTCCGCTTATCATTGGAAATACTCGGAAAACATGGTTGAAAGAGCGGTTGTGAAAGTAGCGCTTTGACCTGAACTAATGCCGAATGTCAGCTACTTGAACACCGTTTATCAGAGGTCATGAAAAAGCTGTACTGCAACAAGCAGTAAGAACGAGCAGATAAAAACAGCTTCTCATGTTTTTCATCTGTTTGGGCTTAATGCCGCAGACGCAAGCTTTTGAATACCGTTTTTATCAGAGGTCATGAAAAAGCTATTTAGCAACAAGTAACGCAATGATTTTGAAGTGATAAGGAGATGTGGCTGAAAAATGCCGCATCTCCTTTTTTATTCCTAAATATGAATACGCATTATTTTCAATCTTTTTGTAGAAAAAGGGTACAATAGAAAAAGAGAAAGGCGGGAGAATATGGTTATCAATTTCATTATTTTATTTTTGATGATTGCAATTACTTCATTTTTTGTAGCAAGTGAATTTGCTTTAGTGAAAATCAGACGATCAAGATTAGAACAACTAGAAAAGGAAAATGTAAAGAACGCCAAGCTAGCTCTTCATGTTACACACCATTTAGATAACTATTTATCAGCTAGTCAATTAGGAATTACGCTAACCGGTTTGATCATCGGGTGGGTCGGTGAAGGATCTGTCGCGGCTTTACTAGAACCAGTGATCGGTAAACTACCTTTTAGTTCGGCTATTAGCAGTACAATCTCTGTGGCGCTGGGATTTATTTTAGTTACGTATATCGATGTGGTTATTGGCGAACTGCTTCCTAAGAGCTATAGTATCGTCAATACGGAGAAGGTCGTCTTGTTCGTAGTTAAACCACTTCATTATTTTTATAAAGTAATGTTTCCTTTTATTTGGGTATTGAATCATTCAGCTGCAGGGCTAGGGAAGCTATTAGGTGTGCGTCTCGTATCTGAAGGAGAAGAGACATTGTCTCAAGAAGAGCTGACATTAGTCGCATTGAATTCTTATGAAAAAGGAGAGTTGACCAAAGAAGAATATCATTATTTGGAAAACGTGTTTGAATTTGATGATACCTTGGCAAAAGATATACAAGTAGACCGTACGTCCATGCAAGTATTCGAAGCTTCAGAAACCGTCAAAGAAGCGATAAGAGCTTCGATTGAACAAGGACATACTCGCTATCCGGTTATCTTAGAATCAAAAGACAATGTTTTAGGTTATGTCACCTTGCCAGATTTGATCAAGCAATCTTATAAAGATGACCAGCTGACAGTAGAACATTTGATTGAAGAGCCGATCGTAACAACTGAAACGATCCCTATAAAAAAATTATTGACGATCATGCGAAAAAAGGGAAAGCATATTGCTATCTTAAAAGATGAATACGGAGGAACAAGCGGTTTAGTGACGATTGAAGATATTTTAGAAGAAATTGTCGGGGAAATCCGAGATGAGACAGATTTGGACGAAGCATTGATAGCGGAACAGTCAGATGGCTCTTATATCATCTCCGGCAAACTAACATTAGATGATTTCCAGCGTTATTTTCATGTAGAGATTCCAGAGTTTGAAGAAACGAATTTTACTACACTTGCGGGCTTTGCTTCTAGCCGATATAAAGAAATAAAAGCAGGAACAATCATTGAGATTGCATCATTTCGTTTCACGGTATTAGAATACCAGCATGCACATATCGATTATTTCAAAGTAGAGTCCACAGAAAGAAAAACAGAATAAAAGAAAAAAGGCTGTGACATTTTTTGTCACAGCCTTTTTGTTATCTAAAAAAACTGTTTTCGGTAAACGAAGAAGATATTTTCAATAAAAGTTTTCATTTTTAGCCGCAACGATTTCTTTTAATCAAGGCTATCTTGCTTCTGCATGTTCTAATGTGAAATGTTCCTCTTCACCCATGTGTTTCAATTGTTTCATCGAACGCATATAAGAGTAAAGCAACACGGCAACAGAACCGATCCAAGCTAAAGGAGAAGCTGCTGCTGCTCCTGGGTATCCCCACATTCCTGTAAGAACGATAGCTGCAAAAGAACGCATAAGCAATTCCATCATACCGGCGATCGTAGGGATCTTGCTTTGTCCAAGCCCTTGAAGTGTGTAGCGTAAAATGAACAGGACTGCTAAGATCCAGTAAAGAGACCCATTGATATTGAAGTAGGTTTGTGCTAATTCAAATACACGTGTTTCTGATGGGCTAACAAACAATTGAACAAAGAAATGACCGAAGAAAATGACGATAGCACCTGCTAAGAGACTAAATCCGACACTCATCAATAAAGTTTGACGTACCCCTTGCAAGATTCGGCCATATTCTTTCGCACCATAGTTTTGTGCAGTGAAAGTTGCCATTGCAATACCAAATGACATCATCGGCTGATTTGCAAATTGGTCGATACGACCAGCAGCGGCTTGAGCAGCTACGACATCTGTCCCTAGACTATTTAGTGCTGCTTGTAACACGATAGCACCAACAGCGATGATCGAAGATTGAAACGCCATTGGCAAAGCAGCGTTTAGGTGTACAGCAAACTCTTCTTTTTCAAATTTGAAATCTTTTTTGCGTAACTGTAACAAAGGCATTTTTTTCTTGATATACACTAGACACAGTACGCTGGAAGAAACTTGTGCGATTACTGTAGCAATAGCTGCACCTTCCACACCCATGCCAAAATAGATAATAAAGATCAAATCAAGTACGACGTTGATGATGACCGCAATGATCAGAAAGAATAGTGGTGTGCGGCTGTCACCAAGTGCGCGAATGACATTAGAAAGCAAATTGAAACTGACTGATGCAAAGATCCCTAATAAAATAATTGAAATAAATGTTTGTGCTTGATCAAGTATTTCAGGAGGAGTTTGCATCAATTGAAGCATCGGACGAATAAACAGGAGACTTAGGACAGTTAAAATCACAGTGACGACAAGACTAATGACAACACTAGCAGCAAAACTTTTCTTCAGACCCCGATAATCTTTTGCACCGTAACGTTGTGCGGTAATAATGGCTAAACCAGCTGTTAAACCTTGGGCAAAGCCAATGATCAAAAATGTCAGGCTTCCAGTTGCACCAACCGCTGCCAGCGCATTTTTACCTAGTGTCTGACCCACGATGATCATATCGATCATATTGTAGAACTGCTGAAAAACATTTCCGATCAGTAAAGGAACAGTGAACATCAAAATCAGTTTAGCGGGGCTTCCTTTTGTTAAATCGCGCATCTTTTAAACTCCTTATATCTTTAAAATTTAGTTAGTAGTATATAGCGTTTATCCTGAGAATACCAATTAGAAATCAATGATAATTTATGAAACTCCATAAAAAGAAGCCAAGAATTGAGTCAAAGAATCAACAACTTGGCCTGGTCTGTAAAATAAGGGACATCCACGTTTATCTATCACCTTAATATTGTCTAATCTCACTTGGTAAAAGGATCGTTTCTCTCGTACCGTCATCATAGGCGTATACTTGAGCAGGGAATTGGTTCGAATAGGCAAACGGCAAATCAATATCCATTTCCACATTGCTTCCTGCTTGAGAAAAATGCATCGTCACTTTTCCACGATTTTCGATCAAATCAAAGGTTAATATATTTTCTAATGGAATGACTCCCTTAAGATCTAGGTCAATAATAAACCATATACTGTCAATCAATTCATCTGGCAAACTTGATACTACACCAACTGAAGCGTAACGGTTGCGGCTGCTATCAAAACTTTCAAACATCTGGTTAACCTCCTTCGAATCAACGAATGTTTTTATTTTTATAATCAATCATAGGATAAACTAGAAATACTTACTTTAACGAGGGTTCATTCTAATAAAGAATCAGGAAAAATGCAACAATAATTGAATACTTTTTTTCAAAGTATAAATTTTTATAAAGGTACGATAAAAGTATGCGAGGAAAAGCTTGGTAAATTAGGATTTTTCGTTTGCAAAGCTATTTGTAAAAGTGGAAGCCTCATATGAAAATAAACGATTAGAAAGAAAAAAAGGCGTGTTAAAAGCTGCTGACCCGCCGCTTCTAACACCACCTGATTGTTTCAGTATTATTCTTCTGTTGAACCGATCACTTCTGGTTCGCCACCTTCACCTGTGCTTTCTTCTTCTTCACTTTGAGCGACTACAGCAGCGATTTGCTCTTCACTGTCGGTCACGAATTTGTAATCATCGTTTTTTGGAAGATCGGCTACTGTAATAGAATCACTTAATTCCAAGTTTGTCACGTCAACTTCAATTCGTTCAGGCAATTTGTCTGGTGTAGCAGATACGACTACTGTATACAAGTTTTGAGCTAACACTCCACCAGATTTAGCACCCACTGATTCGCCAACAAGAACGACTTCTGTTTCGACTTCTGTTTCTTCCGACATGTTTACAGATAGAAATTCTGCATGTTCGAAATGATTGGTAAAAGTGTTCGTTTGGATCTTGTGAACCAATGTATTGACTTTTTGTCCATCGATGTCCATCGTGATGACTGTGTTCGCTCCATGTTCACGCAACAATTTGCTTAGTGTCAAACCATCGAATGAGATAGGGGTACTTTCTACTTTATACCCATAAACAACAGCTGGAACTTTCCCTTCGTGACGAAGTTTGTTTCTTAATGAACGGGGACGTACTTCTCTTTTACTTACTTCTAATGATACTGACATAACCAAAATTCCTCCTTAAAATGTGACTGTCTGCTTTGGTAACGGACAGATTTTATTTAAGTGAATTCTAAAGGCTAATCTCGTGCACATCATCGAAGGCAGGGCGCTTAAAAAAGCGCAAAAGGAGAGATGCGCGCATCTCCCCTTAGAAAGTCAGGATTCAACTTTTCTCCACCAGGTCATTACGCTGTGTATGAGAAATCCAATTCACTTTACTATTTAACCGTAACGTGAACTGTTAATTAAGTCAAGGAATAACTATGATGATGTATTTGCAAGCAAGAATATTCAAGGTATAATTAATTAGTAGTAATAAGAAAGGAAACAGCATGCGTTTAGATAAATTAATAGAAGAAAAATTAGAAACGACACGCAAGGAAATGAAGCGGCTGTTTGCTTTGAAGCAAGTGATGATAGATGGCACAGTCGAATTTCGACAAAATCGAAATGTAGATAGTTTACTGCATCAAATCGAAGTAGCAGGTGAACGCTTAGAAACAAATGAGTCCTATTATCTTCTCAATAAACCTGAAAAAGCTGTTACAGCTGTATCAGATCCAGAAAAGACGACAGTAATCGATCTGATTGCAAGTGCCGATCGTTTCCAACCATTATATCCAGTGGGAAGACTAGATAGAGATACAACAGGACTATTGCTGATCACTTCGAATGGACAATTGGGATATGAAATGCTACTTCCAGAAAAAAAGGTTTCAAAGACTTATCAAGTAGTTGTGAACGAAAGGGTGACACCGGCAGACGTAACAGCATTTGAAAATGGAATCGTATTCGATGATGGGTATCAATGTAAGCCGGCTGATTTAAAAATACTCAAAGCAGACAAGCACCAAAGTACGGTTTTATTGACGATCCAAGAAGGAAAATTCCATCAAGTCAAAAAGATGTTCTTAGCCCAAGGAAAGAAAGTGACCGCATTGAAACGATTAAGCATGGGACCATTGGAATTAGATGAACAGCTGGGAGTAGGCGAGTATCGATCGTTGACATTAGCAGAGATGAAAAAGTTAAGTATTTATTTTAAATAGGAGGTCAAAAAGATGAAATATAAAACTTTATTGTTCGATGTAGATGATACATTGTTAGATTTTCAATTAACTGAAGCCAATGCTTTAAGTGCTTTGTTTGCAGAACAAGGAATCACGTTGACACCAGAAATCAAAACGAGCTATAAGGCTTTGAATCATCATTTATGGCAGGAATTTGAAAAAGGCAGACTATCACGAGAAGAAGTAATAGGCAGTCGTTTTGGGTTACTTTTCCAGCAATTTGGGAAAACAGTAGATAGTGATCAAATGGAAAAACGCTACCGCCACTACTTGAACCAAGGTCATGATCTTGTTCCAGGAAGTCTAGAAATCCTGAAAAAGGTCCATCCGCATGCTGAACTTTATATTGTGACGAACGGTGTGTCGCACACGCAACATCAGCGATTAACAGATGCAGGAATGCTTGATTACTTCAAGGATATCTTTGTCTCAGAAGCTGTCGGAGCGCAAAAGCCGATGAAAGAATTTTTTGATCATGTCTTTTCCCACATTCCTAATTTTGATAAAAAGCAAACTGTGATCATTGGTGATTCTTTGACTTCTGATATCAAAGGAGGAAATATGGCAGGGATCGATACGATTTGGTTCAATAGAAATAAATTACCAGAAATCGAAGAAATCCAGCCTACTTATCGAATCGATTCATTAGAGGAACTTTATTCATTATTGGAAATTGAAAAGGATTAATTTTCAGAAAAATATAGCATTTTCGTGTTTTTTCGCTATAATAGATTAGAATGAAAAAACGGATACGAAAGAGGTTTTAGTCAATGACAAAAAGCAAGCCAATTATCATTGGTGTGACGGGTGGATCCGGAAGCGGAAAGACAAGTGTCAGCCGTGCGATTTTCAACAACTTCCCGGACCATTCCATCATGATGCTTGAACAAGATTCTTATTACAAGGATCAGAGCCATTTGAGTTTTGAAGAACGATTGAACACAAATTACGATCACCCATTTGCCTTTGATAATGATCTGCTGATTCAGCATGTAGGCGACTTACTGAACTATAAAGCCATTGAAAAACCCGTGTATGACTATGTAGCGCATACAAGAAGTCAGGCAACGATCATTCAGGAACCAAAAGAAGTGATCATTCTAGAAGGAATCCTGATTTTAGAAGACGAACGTCTGCGTGACTTGATGGATATCAAAGTATACGTAGATACAGATGATGACATTCGTATCATTCGTCGTATCAAACGGGATATGGAAGAACGGGGACGCACATTGGACTCCGTGATCGAACAATATTTGACAGTTGTTAAACCGATGTATCATCAATTTATCGAACCAACGAAGCGCTATGCGGATATCATTGTTCCAGAAGGCGGAGAAAACCACGTTGCTATTGATTTGATTACAACAAAAGTAGCTAGTTTCTTAAACCATAAATAGTGCGCAGCGAAACAGTTGAACGGACTGCGACCGTTTGAAAAGCAAGGATTCTGCTTTTTGAACAGTCACCAGCCAACTGTTTTTTTATTTATAACAAGAGGTTGTGAAAACAGCATCTTGACCTGAGTATTAAAAAGAAGAAACGGAAAATAGCTGTTTATATTTTACCGTTTTTTGAGCTAATACCGAAGGTCAGCTGATTGAGCACCGTGAAGTAGAGGTTGTAAAAAAGCTGTCTTTGCATCAAGCGTTAAGAGCATCCAAATAAAACAGCTCCTCACGTTTTTTGTTGGGTTGGGCTTATTATCGTAGATGCAAGCTTTTGAACACCGTTTAACGAGAGGTTGTAACAGAAGTGGTCAGATGCAATAAATAAGAAGAAACTTACGAAAATTATTTCTCGAATTTGTGTGAGATTTCGACTTATTTTTTTGAAGAAGCTCTTTTGTAGCACCCCCTAAGGAGGCAGTTTTAATAAATGAAAAAAGATGTGGGGAATATAGATGTCTAAAAAAGGATCAGTTTTACAAAAATGTCTTCAGATCATGCCCATTATTGGTCTGTTTTTTTTCTTTGTGTTGATTCTTTATGCTTATCATCATGGGATTTTTCGATCGAGCACGTCTTTGCAAGCGTTTATCCAGCAATTTGGCAAGTATGCAGTGATGATATTTGTTCTGTTGCAAGTGATCCAAGTGATCATTCCTATTTTGCCGGGAGGGATCTCCTCAGTAGCGGGCATGCTGATGTTTGGCAATGGATTTGGGCTTTTATATAGTTGTATTGGCCTAGTGATTGGGGAAGCAATCGGATTTTTGCTTGTCCGTTACTATGGCGTAGCCTTTGTCCAGCTTATTTTATCGCCAAAAAAGTATCAGAAATTTGATGAATTGCTGACAAGAAAAACGAAAGATATTAAAAAAGTACTAGTTGTTACCTTGCTGCTTCCCTTTGCGCCAGACGACTTGATCTGTCTAGTAGCTGGTTTGACGAAATTATCTTTTAGGGAATTTATGCAGATTGTGATTTTCTTGAAACCATGGTCGGTGGGTGTGTATAGCATGATCATGCTCTTTTTATTCCATCAAGCGCAAGGTCATTTATAATGTAAAAAAGGACGTGGGTGTATGGAAAAAATAAAAGTAACAGAAAATGAACTGGATGAGCTGATGGCAGTCATACAAGAAGTATGGCCGGAAGCTTTTGTGCCGATCATTGGTCAAAAACAAGTGGATTACATGCTGAAAACTTATCAGTCAAAAAAACAGATTCAAAAAGAACTGACAGAAGGTGTGTCCTACTTTTTATTAAAAAGCGAAGAAAAGACGGTCGGTTACACTGCTTATGAAGAGATAAATGGAAAAATTTATTTAAGTAAATTATATTTGCTAAATAAAGTACGTGGTCAAGGATTGACTTCTTCAGTTTTTCGCTGGTATGAAGAACTTGCTGCGCAAACAAAGGAAAGAGAGATCTTTTTGCGAGTGAACCAGGGAAATCATCAAGCAATCGAGGTTTATAAGCATGAAGGATTTGAGATTACAGAAGAACTTGTTTCAGATATCGGTCAAGGATTTCAAATGGTCGATTATAAAATGAAAAAAGCTCTCGCATAAACATAGGAACTGTGTTAAAGTAAATTTATGCGACGGGTCGAGAAGGACTCTGGTTTACAGAGCTCCTAATTGATTTTGGAGGCACAGGATAATTGATTTCTATCTTTATCACCTGCCGGATGCAGGGGTGTCGGGCAAGACTTTTGTGGAGAAGGGCTTGTCTGCTTGAGTAATCAAGTACCGTAAAAATGCAGAAAGAAGCTTATGCTTCTTTCTGCATTTTTTTTTACAAGAATATATTCTGTAAAATTGGTTTATTTCCCCTTTAATGCTAAAATCGAAGAGCAGATTAGTTATAAGACTGTTTAAGGAGCCATTGTCATGTTCGAAAAACTCAAACGATTTGGGCGTAATTTTACACAAACAACGCCCTTTATCTTAAGTAACACGGTTATTTTTATTCCTTATCTTTTATTTCTGGGACTAACAGACTCGCATAATTGGCTGACGATTTTGCCATTTACGCTGTTTTATGCCTTTCGGATGACTGGACTATTTTTAGTCAACAGTCTACGATTTGGTCTAGATAGTTACACGTTGCTGATGATCGCTCTGCTGATTGGTGGTGCTGGTTCATTGCTTGGAATATTAGGCGTATTTTATTTTCCTTTATTTTATTTTTCAAGTGTTTTGCTAGGGCTGAGTGCAGCATGGCTTGTACCTGCTAATACCACGGTCAATTTTCACGAAAAGACGCAAGGTTTTATCAATATGGATGGGAAAAAGTACTTATTTGCAGCTATCTGGCTATTTCTCCTGTATCAAGCGATTGAGTTGCCTGCACCGACTCAGATTGCAGCAAGCTTTACTATTTATACACTTTTTTACGTCATGGCCTACCATACGGTTAGTCATTATCCGCGTTACGAACTGGATTTCAAAGACATCAAAAGAAATCTGGTAGCTACGCGAGAGCTTGTTTTATTTTTGATATTCTTTGGCTTATTGTTTCTTTTGAGAAATGCCCGATTGTTATTCGATGAAAGGCTTTTTGATCTTGCTATTTATGGTTTCTTGCTACTGTTCATCTTGTTCGTGTTTGTTTTAGGACACCAGAAGAAGGAATGGAAGTTGCCAAGCTGGCTAAATCTGTTTACTTTTCTAAATGGAATGCTAGGGAATTTCCTTTTTTTATTTAGCAGTTTTTATGTTGGCATACTGTACGGATTAGAAAAACTTTCGATTTTTATGTATTTGCCTTATGCAGCAGGCTTGATTGCAGCAAAAATAGTCGGACCATGGATTTTGAAACGTTTAACATGGTCTCCATTGGCTATGCAATTGCTTGGACTGAGTTCTTCTTTATTGGTCCTCTTGATTCCAAATGGTTTTGCGATAGGTGTCTTTCTGCTTAGTTTCTGGCACGTAGTAACAGGCAGCTGGCTAAATAAGGAATATTATCAAACTGATGCAGCTATTCCAATGGATCGCCGGATCGTTGTCAAGTATACTACTCAAAATAAAGGGAGTGTGATCCACCAGTTTTTATTGATGACGCTTTTGTTTGTTTTAGCAAAAGAAATGGGAGAGCCAATCCATCTATTATTGATCACGCTGAACCATGAATCAGTGCCGATAGAAAGTGTACAACTGCTTATCTTGGCAAAATGGATCAATGTTGGTCTCTTACTGAGCGGATTAGTAACTGTTTATCATTTATGGAAGAAGGCGAAAAAGAATGAGGCTATTCATTGATGGAGATGGTTCTCCAGTAAAAGAAGATGTCATAAAATTAGGAGAATCCTATGGTCTCGACGTGATTATCGTAACCAGTGTGGACCATTATACGACCAAAGAATACGCTAATCATGTCCAAATCGTCTACGTAGACCGCGGAGCTGATAGTGCGGATTATAAAATCGTCGGTATGGTTAAGAAGAATGACTTTTTGATCACGCAAGATTATGGTTTAGCTTCACTTGTATTGCCGAAGGGCGTCCGAGTGTTCCATCACTCTGGAAAAGAATTTGACGAAGCGAATATCGGCACGCTTCTAGAACAACGTTATCATAGTGGAAAGTTAAGAAAAGCTGGCATAAGGACAAAGGGTCCAAAACCCTTTACGGAGAAAGATCATATGTCTTTTCGTCAAGCGTTAAAAAAGGCAATTGACCAAGGTTTACCAAGTACAGAAGATAGTAGGTAACGAAGGTATTTTATTTATGCTCGAATACACCAAAAAAGGAACAGGGAAACAGGATAAATGTGCCCCATGTTCCTTTTTGATTGTTCTTATTACTGGGTGCAGAACAGCTTTTTCACATTTTTTATTCTCGGTGTTTCAGAAGTAGCCTCTTCGAAAAATAAGCCGAATTTTCACAAAAATTTGAGAAACAATTTATGCAAAATCCCTTCTTATTTCTTGAAGCTGATTCTTTCTGTCACAACCTTTTTCTACTTTTTCCTCTTCTTATACATTTGGATCAATGCATCGATTGCCAAAAAAATAATGACGAATGCGGCAATAGCATACGTAAATATCCCTAATAAGGAAACGACCTCTGCGTTTTCTACAGGTGCTGCTTGGACAAGCAGGGAGGACCCTACGATCAATGCAGCTAAAATCATACCGAAAACAAGCCGATTGATCATACTTTCGATCCTGCTCAATAATTTGTCTTGCTTTTTCAATTCCAAATTGACTTTTCCTTGTCCCGAAGTCCACATTTCTAATAGATGGTGGAGCTGTTGAGGGATCTTAGGCGCAGCCTTCATACCTTCCAATAAGTCTAATCCGCTTTGTTTCAATGTATCTTCTACATCCAGATGAGTGAGAAAATAATGTTGGGCAAAAGGCGAAGCGACTTCCATGAGGGAAACTTCAGGATCGAGGACGCGGATCACCCCTTCTAATGTCCCAAATGCTTTCAGCAAAAGCGTGATATCACGATCGAACTGCAGATTATTTTGATGACAAATCGTCACGACGTGTGTGAATACTTCTTGCAAGTTGATTTCATCAATAGGAGAATCATAATACTGTTCAAGAAAACTTGTCAGTTCTTGGTGGAACCGACTTTCATCAAACGAGCCTTCTTGCTGACAAAGTCGAAGGACCGCTTTTTCGATTCGATAAGCATCTTTCGTATACAGCGCTAAAACGGCTTGTGTGAGCTTTTGCCTAAGACCTGCAGAAAGATGCCCCATCATACCAAAATCGATGTAGTTGACGGTATATGGCGCAACAGGGTCTTCTGTAGAAGTAGAGGCTCGAAAAGTAAAGGAACCGAACTCTTTTTCATGGACTGTTTCAGTTTTTCGGCTAGCTTGTGTCTGTTCTTCTTTTGTTAGTACATGGAATAGCAGATTCCCTGGATGAGGATCAGCATGGAAAAAACCATCATCAAATACCTGTTTCATAAAGTTCTCAACTAAAAGCTTTGCAACTTCTTGTTTCAGCTGCTTGTTTTGAATTCCAGTGATAAAAGTTTCTGTTTTGTTTTCGGCGTTCATTAAATGATTCAAGTTTTCACCAGACATTTCTTCCATCACGATCACTTTTTTCGAACAAAAAGCGTCATAAATCTTGGGGCTGCGGATCTCTTTCCAACCATTGTTCTTTTGATAGAATTGTTCGCCATTTTGACTTTCTTTTAAGAAGTCCATTTCATTGATCAAGGAACGTTTCACTTCTTGGAGTACCCCTTTTAGATCAACTACGCTAGTTTCAGGAATGTATTTGATCAAAGGGATCGCTCGTTCAAATAGTTGAAGATCAAGTCGGATCTCTTCGGCGATGTTAGGGTGTTGGATCTTAACGACGACCGAGTCACCGTTCTTCAGCTTGGCACGATGAGCCTGCCCCATAGAAGCAGAGGCAAAAGGCGATTTGGAAAAATCATCGAATATATCTGATAATGAAAGAGAAAGTTCTGTTTCGATCGTCTTTTTGACTGTTGAAAATGTGTCGCTAGGTACACTATCTTGTAATGTTTTGAATGTTTGAGTGAAGGCAGAAGAAAGCAAATCTTCTCGAACAGAAAGCATTTGTCCTATCTTGATGAAGGTGGGGCCTAACTCTTCAAAGGCTTTTTTTACCTTTTCGGGATTTTTTTGCTGTACAAAGTTTGGCACTACATTGTAATTGATGAACACTCGAATGATTTCTGCCAAGCGGCTGCGTGGATTTGTTTGCGCCATCATCATCCCTCCTTTTCTTTATCATAACTTTTTATAAAAAACGGGACAAATAATCTAGCTGACAAAAAATAAATGACGTTTGTTCTTTTAGAAACCAACTCGTTTTTTTATAAATAAGTTATTCGTTTATTTTTGTTTTGTGCTAAAATATGAGAGTAAATCACTGAACGATTTAGAATACAGGAGGACAATCTTTTGAAGATTACTTTACTATATGGCGGACGCAGCGCAGAGCATGAAGTGTCCATTCTTTCCGCATTTTCAGTTTTAAATGCCATTTATTATAATTATTACCAAGTTCAACTCGTATTTATTACAAAAGAAGGACAATGGGTCAAAGGTCCATTGCTAACAGAAAAACCTGCCAGCAAAGATGTCTTGCATCTTTCATGGGACCCAAGTGGACAGACAGAGGAAGGCTTTACAGGAAAAGTGATCAATCCGGGCGAAATCAAAGAAGAAGGAGCCATCGTTTTTCCAGTTTTACATGGGCCAAACGGGGAAGATGGAACGATCCAAGGCTTCTTAGAGACATTGAATATGCCTTACGTCGGTGCAGGCGTATTGACCAGTGCATGTGCCATGGATAAAATCATGACCAAATATATTTTACAAGCTGCTGGTGTGCCGCAAGTTCCTTATGTACCAGTACTTAAAAATCAATGGAAAGAAAATCCTAAGAAAGTATTTGATCAATGTGAAGGTTCTTTGCTTTATCCGATGTTTGTCAAACCTGCGAATATGGGTTCTAGTGTCGGCATTACAAAGGCAGAAAACCGAGAAGAATTGCAAAATGCTTTAGCAACAGCCTATCAGTATGATTCTCGAGCAATCGTTGAACAAGGAATCGAAGCTCGCGAAATCGAAGTTGCTGTATTAGGAAATGAAGACGTTCGTACGACTTTGCCTGGTGAAGTCGTAAAAGACGTAGCATTCTATGATTATGAAGCAAAATATATCAATAATAAAATCGAAATGCAGATTCCAGCCGAAGTGCCAGAAGAAGTTTATCAAAAAGCACAAGAGTACGCGAAGTTAGCTTACACGATGTTAGGCGGAAGTGGATTGAGCCGGTGTGATTTCTTTTTGACAAATAAAAATGAATTATTCCTGAATGAATTAAACTCTATGCCAGGATTTACGGAGTTCAGTATGTACCCACTTTTATGGGAAAACATGGGCTTGAAATACGGCGATCTGATTGAAGAACTGATCCAGTTAGGAATGAATCGATACCATCAGCGTCAATCTTTTTTTGAAAAAAATGAATAAAGAAAAAATAAAGGAAGAAGCTGGAGTGAACGCGTAGCCGCGTTCATTCTAGCTTCTAAATACGAATAGAGAAATTTACTTGGAAGTGAGAGTCATGCGAACCCGCCGTTTAGGCCAAACGCTTTTTTCACAACCTTTTTTAGGAGAGATCTCAATGAATCTAACAATACAAGAAATTGCACAAGCCGTGGGCAGCGAATGCTCTGCACTGACAAAGATTACCAATGTCGAATTTGACAGCCGGAAGATAACCGAAGGAAGTTTATTCGTTCCTCTTGCCGGTATGAGAGATGGACATGAATTTATCCAGCAAGCGATCACAAACGGAGCATCTGCTTCATTTTGGAGTTTGCCCGTTGAACAAGCACCAAAAGATTTTCCAGTTATTCCTGTAGCTGATCCTTTGAAAGCCATGCAGCAATTGGCAACCTATTACTTGGAAAAAGTAGGTGCAGAAGTCGTTGCAATTACAGGAAGCAATGGTAAAACCACCACGAAAGATCTAACCGCGTCTGTCTTGTCTGAAAAATACAAAACATATAAGACGCAAGGAAATTACAACAATAATATTGGTCTTCCTTACACGATTTTGCACATGCCCCAAGATACAGAAAAGATCGTTTTGGAAATGGGCATGGATCACGCCAATGAAATCACGGAACTTTCACTGATGGCTCAACCAAAAGCTGCAGCAATCACAATGATCGGTGAAGCACACATAGAAAATCTTGGGTCGCGAGAAGGAATCGCCAAAGCAAAAATGGAAATCACTGACGGACTTGTACCAGACGGATTGCTCGTTGTGCCCGCAGATGAACCGTTGCTGCAACCTTTAACGGCAACATTAGAACAAAAAGTCACAACATTCGGTATTGGAAATGGCGATGTTCATGCGGAAGTGACAGCAAAAGGAAAAGCACAAACCGATTTTGTAGTAGAAGGAGAAACATTTACGATTCCGCTGCCTGGCAGTTATAATGTAACGAATGCCTTAATCGCGTACACGATCGGACGCTTCTTTGGACTGTCCATACCTGAGATACGCCAAGGGCTCGCCCATGTTTCTATCACTCAAAACAGAACCGAATGGCTAACGGCAGGAAATGGTGCAGCTATTTTGAGCGATGTCTACAATGCAAATCCAACAGCCATGGGACTGGTATTAGATACTTTTAAAAATCTGCCAACAAAAGGGCGCAGAATCGCTGTGTTAGCAGATATGCTGGAATTAGGGAAAGATTCTTTAAGCATGCATGCGCAAATGAGTGAACATATCGATCCTGAGAAATTTGCCATGATTTTCTTGTACGGGGAACAAATGCATGCATTAAAAGAAGACTTGAATCAAAAATACCCCCAACTACCTGTGTTCTATTTTGAAAAAGAAAAGAATAAATTGATTGATGCTGTAAAACAAAATCTTGAAGCAACAGATAGTATTATGCTAAAAGGCAGCAACAGCATGGGCTTATTTGAAGTGGTAGAACAGCTTCAGCAAATGAAATAAAAATCTGTAAACTTGCAGAAAACGAAAAACTATGTTAGAATAACCTATTGCCGAAAGATGAAGAGAAATTGGACTGGTTTTGCCATAGAAACAACTTGTTGAAGCCAGATGTCATAATAATGATAAAGCTGAACGCGACCCGTTTGGCTTTTCTAATGCCTAAACTTCGCAAAGTGATTTTTCGGTGGTGCCACAGGGGCTAAGAATGGATAAAAACGTGCGTGGCCACTGTCAAAAAGAAACAATACACTTTGACCGAACAAATCGACGGGGTAGCAAAAAAGCTACATCCTCAGTTAACAACCATATAGGAGGATTCATTTGAAATTTAAAGAACTAGAATTATCACCAGAATTGTTGAAATCAGTCGAACGCGCTGGTTTTGAAGAAGCAACGCCTATCCAAGCAGAAACGATTCCACTAGCATTAGCTGGAAAAGACGTTATTGGACAAGCACAGACAGGTACAGGGAAAACAGCTGCATTTGGATTACCAATGTTAGAAAAAATCGATCCAGATCGTCACGAATTACAAGGTTTAGTTATCGCACCAACACGTGAATTAGCTATCCAAACACAAGAAGAATTATATCGTTTAGGGCGCGACAAAAAAGTACGTGTACAAGCCGTTTACGGCGGAGCAGATATTGGCCGTCAGATCCGTGGCTTGAAAGATCGTCCACATATCGTTGTGGGTACACCAGGACGTATGCTTGACCACATTAACCGCCACACATTGAAACTTGGAACCGTTCAAACATTAGTTTTGGATGAAGCAGATGAAATGTTGAATATGGGCTTCTTGGAAGATATCGAAAAAATCATTTCACAAGTTCCTGATCAAAGACAAACATTACTTTTCTCAGCAACGATGCCGCCAGCTATCAAGAATATTGGCGTTAAATTCATGAAAAATCCACATCATGTGAAGATCAAAGCGAAAGAAATGACAGCTGACTTGATCGATCAATACTATGTCCGCGCAAAAGAATACGAAAAATTCGATATCATGACTCGCTTGTTTGATGTTCAAACACCTGAATTAACAATCGTCTTCGGACGTACAAAACGCCGTGTAGACGAATTGGCACGCGGATTAGAAGCACGCGGTTACCGTGCAGAAGGAATCCATGGCGATTTGTCTCAACAAAAACGAATGAGCGTATTGCGTTCATTTAAGAGCGGTCATTTAGATATCCTTGTAGCGACAGACGTTGCTGCACGTGGATTAGATATTTCAGGTGTCACTCATGTGTACAACTATGATATCCCTCAAGATCCAGAAAGCTACGTTCACCGTATCGGACGTACAGGCCGTGCCGGAAAAGGCGGTATGTCTGTGACTTTCGTTACACCAAATGAAATGGACTACTTGCATGTGATTGAAAACTTGACGAAAAAACGGATGACGACTTTACGTCCTCCAACCGAAAAAGAAGCATTCAAAGGTCAATTAGGTGCTGCAGTTGAACAAATCGAAACAAAACTTGCAGAAAATGGTCTAGATAAATACCTGCAAACAGCAGATAAATTATTAGAAGAATATTCTGCACAAGATTTAGTTGCACTTTTGCTAAAAACGACAGCAAAAGATCCAGCTGATGCAGTGCCAGTGAAGATCACACCAGAACGCCCATTGCCAATGCAGAAAAAAGGATACAATAAAAATGGCAAACGTGGTGGCGGAAACAACCGTAATCGTCGTGACGGCGGTAATTATCGTGGAAACAAATCAAAAGGCGGTTATAGCAAAAATAATAACAGCCAAAAAGATGGCGGTAAACGTCACAATGATAAAAAACGCGGATTTGTAATCCGTTCAAATAACGATTAAACATAAAATGAAAGTTTCTCTTTTTTAAGAGAAACTTTCATTTTTGTTATTTGTGGACTTATTTGTGGCAAAATGGTTATAATTTGGTAGAATGAGAGTGTTCTAAATTTATTGAAAAGAGAAAAGCATATGATAAAAGGAATTGGGATCGATGCAGTCGAACTTCCTAGGATCACTCGGCTGATCGAAGAAAAACCAAAATTCATTGCACGAATCTTGACCTCTGATGAAATGAAACTATTCCAGTCCTTGCCTTTTCATCGCCAAGTAGAATTTTTAGGCGGGCGTTACGCTTGCAAAGAGGCTTTCTCTAAAGCTTGGGGAACTGGGATCGGAAAAGTTACCTTTCAAGATGTTGAGATTTTAAAAAATGAAAATGGTCAGCCTGTTGTGACGCGTTCACCTCATGAAGGCAATGTATGGGTCAGTATTACTCATACAAATGAAACAGCTTTTGCACAAATTATTTTGGAAGACTAGAAAGAAGGAAAAACGATGGTTGTCGCTTGGCACCGCCCAACGAAAGCAGTGATACATAAAAAAGCTATAACTGAAAATGTAGCAAATGAAGTTGCAAGACTTCCGCAAGGAAAAGAATTGTTTGCAGTAGTAAAAGCAAACGGATACGGTCATGGAGCTATTGAAACAGCTGAGGCAGCAGTTGCAGGTGGAGCTTCGGGCTTTTGTGTTTCAAATTTAGATGAAGGAGTCGAGTTAAGAGAAGCTGGATTTACTCAGCCCATCCTTATCTTGAATATGGTTCCTTACGACGCACTGGCTGTAGCTGTTGCTCATGATTTATCAGTAACTGCAGGTACACGGGAATGGTTGCAGGTAGCAGCTGCTGTTTTAGAGAAAAGTAAGCTAGAGACGCCTCTTTCGATTCATCTAAAAGCAGACACTGGGATGGGTCGTATCGGATTTTGTACACCTGAAGAAGTAAAAGAGGCAGCTGCATTCATCAAAGAAAGTCGTGTATTAGAATGGGAAGGCTTATTTACCCATTTTTCTACAGCAGATCAGGCAGATGATACATATTGGAATCTGCAAAAAGAACGCTTTATAGAAGTGCTAAAAAAACTTCCCGAACTTCCTCGATATGTACATGTCAGCAATAGTGCAACGGCTTTATGGCATGATGAAACAATCGGCAATATGATTCGTTATGGAGTAGCAATGTACGGACTGAATCCCTCTGGGCACGCACTACCGGAAGTTTATCCATTGCAGCCAGCACTTGAGCTGGTTTCTGAATTGATTCAAGTCAAAAAACTCCCAGCAGGTGAAGGAATCGGCTATGGAGAAACATATATCACTCCTGAAGCAGAGTGGATCGGAACGATACCGATCGGTTATGCAGATGGCTGGCCACGAAAGATGCAGGGTTTTTCTCTATTGGTAGAAGGGAACTACTGTGAAACGATTGGGCGTGTATGTATGGATCAACTGATGATCCGATTGCCTCAAGAATTTCCTGTCGGAACAAAAGTGACGCTTATCGGCAAAAATGCAGACAAAGAAATCACTATGCAGGATATAGCAGATCAATTAGGTACGATCCACTATGAAGTGGCTTGCGGATTAGGACAGCGGATACCAAGAGAATATCAAGAATAAGGAGGATCCTATGGTAAAAAGAGGAGATATTTATTTTGCTGATCTTTCTCCAGTCGTGGGATCGGAGCAAGGCGGAACACGCCCAGTTTTGGTTATTCAAAATAATCTAGGTAACCATTTTAGCCCGACGATCATTGTTGCGGCCATAACGGCAAAAATGGCTAAACCTAAGCTTCCGACTCACATTGGGATCAAAGCTACTGGAACAGGAATAGAAAGAGACTCCGTTATCCTGTTGGAGCAGATCAGAACGATCGATAAATCAAGATTGAAAGAAAAGGTCTGCCATTTGGATCGACCCATTATGGCAGAAGTTGACCGAGCATTGAAAATTAGTGTGGGTATCGAAGCACTGACTCCTGTTACTAAATAAATATAGCGAAGTAACCATGCAGCCTTTACATATAAAAAAGGACCAACTGTGCGTAAAAAAAGATACGTCTGCTTCTAGTACCAGCATTTCTGCTAGAAGAAGCGAACGTATCTTTTTTGATGATCCAAGGAGTGGTCCATGCGCCCTCCTCCTTTACATTACAGCCAGACTTGGATTACCAGCTGGCTTTTTTTACTCCTGGAATCAAACCTTTATGTGCTAATTCACGGAATTTTATACGGGACATCCCGAATTTACGCATGTATCCGCGAGGGCGTCCATCGATCAAATCACGATTTTTCAATCGTTCTGGACGAGCATCTAAAGGAAGTTTGCGCAAGCCTTCGTAATCTTTTTGCGCTTTTAATTCCTGGCGTAAAGCAGCATAGCGTTCAATCGTTTCTTGCTGTTTTTTTGCTTTGGCAATCTTTGATTTTTTAGCCATCAACAAATTCCTCCAATTATTTTTTATTAGCGTAAATCGTAATCTTTACGCTTTTAGATAAATAATTTAACACGTTTCGCGAAAAAAGACAATTATTTTGTTTTGAATCATGCGCCAAAACGAAAAGACATTTTTTTTGTCAAAATAAAGGCATAAACGTAAACTTAAAGAAAAAGGGAGATGGTGACCATGCGAAGATTTGCAATTAACGGTTACGGAGAAGCACAAGATGTTTTTGAAGAAATCGATGCTCATCCCAGAGAAGTCGGTTCTGGACATGTTCGTGTAGAAATAAAAGCATTCAGTGTGAATCCTTATGATGTTGCCTTGCGTTTAGGAGAAATGAAAGAGATACGAACATTGAAATTCCCTTATGTACCAGGTAATGATGGCGCTGGTATTGTGACAGAGATTGGTTCAGATGTCACAACAGTTCATGTAGGTGATCGAGTAGCTGTCCATGCAGTCGGCGGGACTTACGGAGAAGAAGTCGTGTTGCCATCAGCAAAAGTAGCAAAAATTCCAGATAAAATGAGTTGGGAAGAAGCAGCCGGAATGGTCACGCCAGGAATTACGGCTTATAATCTAATCAACCATTTGACGGAAATCCAGCCGACAGATACTGTAATGATAATAGGAGCATCAGGTGCGGTCGGGTCAAGTCTGATCCAGCTTCTCCATGAAAAGGGAATCCGAATCTTAACCAGTGCATCCAGTAAAAGTGAGGAAAAGGTAAAAAAATTAGGAGCTTCAGCATTTGCTGCTTATGATAAAACAAATCCAGGTCTGCAATTTGCTGATCAGGCAGACCTTGTAATCGATGCGACGAAAGGAAGTATCAAAGGAGAAACCGGCATCCAGATCATGAAACCAGGCGGCAGGTATGTTGCATTAAATGACCTCCCAGATCTAGATTTGCGGCAAAAAAAGGAAGGCTTTTATGAATCGTTTGTTCCAAGAAAGGAATATCTAGATGCAGAAGCCTTTGCTGGCATAATCAAAGCCTACCAAAAAGGAGCTTTTCATGTTTTTATTTCAATGAATCTGTCTGCTTCACTTAAGCATGTCATCCAAGCACATCAGCTAGTTGAAGGACATCCTCCTGCTGGGAAAATCATCCTGTCATTCGAAAAATAAGAAATACAGGAATAAAAAACGAAAAAAGCTGAAACATTTTTGTAGGGGCAAAGACAAAAAAATGTTTCAGCTTTTTTGCGTATACGTATAATAGATAAAAACTTTGGCATAAAATTATCTTTCCCTTTTATTTCATGATAAAGTAGAGGCTGTAATCCTTAATTATTTCTCAATATGTAAGAGATTACAATGAGACAATTGCCGTGATATGTCCAAAAATTCGACTTTTTTGAAAAAAGCCGATTGAAAAAAGTATGAAATACATGGTAAAGTAATTCAGCTGAAAAAAGAAGAAGGGGGAGAACTATGCAGTCAATCAAAAATACGCTTCGATTATATTTGCTTGACTGGAAACGGATTTTCAAAAACCCGATTGCAACACTTCTGATCATCGCGATCATGATCATCCCTTCGCTATATGCGTGGTTTAACATCAAAGCATTATGGGATCCATATGGAAATACTGGAGAGCTGCCAATTGCTGTTTACAGTGCAGACAAGCCAGCAGAGTTTCAAGGTAAAGAAGTGGCCATTGGGGAGCAAGTCATCGAATCGCTTCATAAAAATAAACAATTAGGATGGCAATTCGTTGATTCAAAAGAACAATTAGAAGACGGAGTCCGTTCCGGAAAGTATTACGCAGGTATTTACTTGCCAAAGGATTTCTCAGAAGATCTGCTGAGTTTTACTAGTGGTGATATCAAGAAACCAAAAATCGAATATACAGTAAATGAAAAAATCAATGCGATTGCACCGAAAATCACCGATAAAGGAGCAAGTTCGATCCAATCGCAAATCACAAATGAATTTATCAAAACAGCCAGTTCGACTTTATTGAAAGTATTCAATGAGATAGGTTACGACATCGATACGAACCTAGTAAGTATCAATAAAGTCAAAGATATGATTTTATCAACAGATGAAAATTTGGACACGATCGACGGCTACACAAAACAAGTCCTCGAATTACAAAGTCAACTACCTGAAATCAAGGAAAAACTGAATAAAGCAAATGAATTCGTGGATTACATCCCTAAAGTAGATGAGATGGGTGAAAAAGTCGTTGCATTGAATGACAAAATGCCTGAGTTGAAAGACCAAGCAAAAATCATCCTTGATTTGCAAGAAAAAATCCCAGAGATCCAAAATGCCGGTAAACAACTAGCAGAGATCGACGGCGATTTTGCTTCGATCCAAGAGACAATGAACCAAGGAATCGATGAAGCAAAACAAGGCTTGACGATCATCCAACAAGTACAGGATATCTTGCCAGATGTGAAAAATTTAGAAAATCAGGCAAGTGATCTAGCAAACCAAACAAAATCAGGTGCCTCTCAGCTGAAAGATGCGATACCAAGCATCACAAACAGCGTAGATGTCACATTGAAGTCAATTGGACAAGTGGCAACAACGACAGGTTCGTTAATAGATACTGTAAGAACAGCTATTGAAGATGGTAAGCTGACTGATGATGAAAAGAAAAACATCAGCAATGTATTGAACGGCTTTATTGACGGAATATCTCAACAACAAAATGCAATCGATAAACTGGTCGAGTTCCTGACTAAATTGCAAACAAGTGCTGGAAATACGAAATTGCAGCCAATTATTGATCAGCTAAATCAATTAAAACCCTTGCTAAGCAATCTGCAAAACCGCCTATCTGCTTTGAACACAGCTGTTCAAAATGAAGACACGAAGGCTATTGATGAATTGCTAGATCAAATTGATGCCGTTGTTAATAATATCAATGGCATCATTGCTGGTATCAATACAGGTCAAATCAGTTCCACTGTCACTTCTCTATTAGACCAAGTCATCGATACGATTGGGACTGCACAAGGGGCGCTAAGCAAAGCGGACCAGATCGATTTTGAATCTCTGCTAAGCTCAACGAAAGCAACTGTAACGAATGCAGTGGCAATTTTAGAAAAATATCAAAAAGAAATGCCTGCAATTGGACAAGAAATCCATGATGCCAATACAATGCTGAATGGAAATATGGATACCATCGTCAATGGCATCAATGAAGGGGCAGACCTATACAACAATGAATTACCGATCCTTCAGCAAAAATTAGGATTGGCCGCTGATTTTATCCAAAATGATTGGCCAGCACTAAAAAATGAAATCACCGGTACATTGACAACAGTAAATGAAAAAATGCCAGAAGTCGAAACAGCTGTGAACGCTGCTGCGGACTTGATCAACAATGACTGGCCAAATATCAAAGCTGGTATCCAAAAAGCAGCAGACGCGATCCGAAAAGGCGAACAAGAAGTCGATCTAGGCGAAGTCATCAAATTATTGAAACTAGATGCAACAAAAGAAAGTGACTTCTTTACACAACCTGTTGAGCTACAAACCAATGCGCTTTATCCAATCGCAAATAACGGTTCAGCTAGCACCCCGTTTTATACTGCACTATGTCTGTGGGTCGGCGCTGTTCTTCTTTCAAGTGTTGCTACGACAGAATACTATTTAGGAAAGAAAGACCGAAACAATTTTACGAAACGAGAACAATTCGTTGCTCGTATGCTGACATTTTTGACAATGGCGATTGCGCAAAGCTTGATCGTTACATTAGGGAATATTTTCTTACTAGGAGTAGATGTCCAAAATCCGGTCTACAGCGTGTCATTTGCTGTCTTGATCGCCTTAGCGTTCATGATGATCGTCTATGTCTTGGCTGCATTATTCGATAATGTCGGTAAAGGGATCGCTATTATCATCTTAGTACTGTCGATCTCTGGCGGAGGCGGGAACTATCCGATCCAAGTCTCAGGGAAATTCTTCCAAATGATCAATCCGTTCTTGCCATTTACTCATGCGGTAAACTTGTTACGGGAATCTGCAGGAGGAATTTATTGGCCAAATGCTACGAAAGCAATCTGGATCATGATCGGTTTGTTTGTTGTCTTTGGAATCGTAGGAACGGCAATCTATCCATTCATCGAAGAAAAAATGACGAAATTCAAAGAAGCGGCGCATGAGAGCCATATTTTTCATTAAAAAAAGAGGTTGTGACAACTGCGCTATGCTTCGAGTAGTAAGAATGATGGGTAGAGAGCAGCCTTACATCTCTCTTTCAAAAGTTAAGATATCAAAAAGGATAGAACTTGATTTTCTAAGTCAAGTTCTATCCTTTTATTATAGAATTCAAAGAAAAAGCCCATAAAAAAATGTTAGATTTTTGCTGTATTAAAGCGTTTGAAAAAGCGCTTGATATTTTTCTGTTTTTTTCCAATTATTTTCTTAAAGTTTATTGACTTTTAAGGTCAGTGAGCGTACTATAACATCTTGTTTACTATAAATTTTCGACTATAAAACTTGAAGTAAAATTGTGTGTAAAGGAGTTTAGAAATTGGATTACTTAAAAAGGTTGTTAGTAGGTAAGCCTTTAAAATCTGCTGAAAATGATGAGCACAAATTAACCCGATTTGCTGCTTTGGCATTATTGTCGTCTGATGCGTTATCATCTATTGCATATGGTACGGAACAAATCGTTGTCGTTTTAGTCGCTTTGTCTGCTGCAGCCATCTGGTATTCGCTACCCATTGCCGCTTTTGTTATTATTTTATTGATTTCATTAACGCTATCATATCGTCAAATCATCCATGCTTATCCTCATGGCGGGGGAGCATATGTCGTCAGCAGTGAGAATCTTGGAAAGAATGCTGGCTTGATTTCCGGTGGCTCTTTATTGATCGACTACATGTTGACAGTAGCAGTATCTGTCTCAGCAGGTGCTGAAGCGATCACATCAGCGGTGCCAGCACTCTACGGTCATCAAGTCGCTATTTCTGTGACAATCGTTTTGCTACTGATGATGCTGAATCTTCGTGGGCTGAGGGAATCTGCATCGTTCCTATTATTTCCGGTGTACACATTTATCCTTGTGATCTCGTTACTGATCGTTGTTGGTTTATATAATATCGTGACAGGTGCTGTGCCATTGCAAGCTACTGCACTTCCAGGAGCGGCTGTGCCGGGTGTTTCTATCGCTTTGATTTTACGAGCATTTTCTTCTGGTTCTTCCTCTTTAACTGGGGTGGAGGCGATTAGTAATGCTGTACCATTCTTTAAGAAGCCAAGAGCAAAAAATGCCGCTGCTACGTTGACGATGATGGCATTGATCTTAGGTTTCTTCTTCGTGGGGATCACATTTATCAACTATTGGTATGGGATCGTTCCTGAAAAAGAAGTCACTGTTTTGTCTCAAATCGGTAAAGCTGTCTTTGGACATGGTATTTTGTATTACGTCCTTCAATTTGCTACAGCGCTGATTTTAGCAGTTGCTGCCAATACCGGTTTTTCTGCTTTTCCAGTTCTTGCATACAATCTGGCAAAAGATAAATTCATGCCTCACATGTATCAAGATCGTGGGGATCGACTAGGCTATTCCAATGGGATTATCACACTAGCGCTAGGTTCGATCGTATTGCTGTTTATTTTCCATGGCTCAACAGAACGCTTGATTCCGTTATACTCTATCGGCGTGTTCATTCCATTTGCTTTATCTCAAACAGGGATGGTCGTCAAATGGAAAAAAGAAGGAAAAAGATGGTTAAGCAAATCGATTGCCAATATTACAGGTGCGTTCATCTCATATGCAATCATTGCGATTTTGTTTGTCTATCGGTTAGGGGACATTTGGCCTTTCTTCATCATTATGCCAATCGTTATGTTCATTTTTTATAAGATCCATGATCATTATAAAAAAGTAGCAGAACAGCTTCGTTTAGAAAATGATGCAAAACTACATGATTATGACGGGAATACCGTTCTTGTATTAGTCGGGAATGTGACACGGGTAAATATCGGTGCGTTGAATTACGCACGTTCGATCGGTGATTATGTCGTTGCGATGCATGTTTCGCTAGACGAAGATGTCGAAAAAGAAAAAGAAATCGAAGCAGAATTTAAAAAGCATTTCCCAGATGTCCGTTTTTCAATCGTCCACTCTTCTTATCGCTCGATTGAAAATCCAATTATCCGTTATGTAGATATTGTAAGTAAAAATGCAGCGAAACAAAACTATACAACTACTGTGTTGATTCCTCAATTTGTACCAAACAGACGCTGGCAGAATATTCTCCATAACCAAACAAGTTTTCGGTTAAGATTGCGATTGTCTTGGCGTGAAAATATCGTTGTCAGCACCTATAGCTACCATTTGAAGAAATAAGTCCATCAAGAATCTGGGACACAAAGTAGTTTATTGAATATCATTTAAATAAAAAAGGTCGTAGCGCTCAAGCGCCACGACCTTTTTTTGTCTTGATTCATTCTGTCTGCGATTTTTTTGAAGCTGGATCTAGCCGTCTTTCCAAAATACCTAAAATCCAGTCCGTGATGATCGCCATTAATGCAGTTGGCAAAGCACCTGCTAAAATAATCGATGTGCCATCTGTTGCATTGGTTCCTCGGATAATGATATCTCCAAGACCACCAGCACCGACGAATGCACCGATCGCGGTTATCCCGATGGCAACAACTAACGCGTTTCTTATGCCTGCCATGATAACAGAAACAGAGAGTGGTAACTCTACCATGAATAGTCGTTGTCTAGCAGTCATCCCCATGCCTTTGCCGACATCAAGGATGTTTTTGTCTACTTGGATCATCCCGGTATACGTATTCTTGATGATCGGTAAGAGGGAATACAAAAATACAGTAACAATCACGACATTGACTCCCAGACCTAATCCGATGATTAAAATGGAGATCATGGCTAGAGAAGGGATCGTCTGGATGATATTCGCCAAACGAATCACCCAGTTTGCTAATTTACGTCTCCTAGAAATCATGATCCCGACCGGAATCCCGACAACTGCTGCAAAGAGGACACCATAGATAGAAATCAGGAAGTGACGGATAAATTGTGCAAAGATATAGGAGCCATTTTCCTGGAAATAATAGAAAAATTGTTGAAAGACATTCATTTTATCCAATTGCTTCACTTCCCTTCAAAATAGTGGTTTTCTTGTAAGAAACGTTGTGCTACTACTGATGGTTCCACTAGATTATTATCTGCTTCGTAGTTCAATTCCTGCATTTTTTCCGTACTGATGGTATGACCTAACTTATTTAAGGCTTCTTTTAATTGAGGCGTATCAGCTAATACCTTGTTGTCTACAACTGGAGCAGCATCATATGGTGGGAAGAATTGACGATCATCTTCCAACATGACTAGATCATAACTGGCGATCCGTCCATCCGTAGAGTAGCCAAGAACAATATCCATTTTTCCTGCTTCGACTGCGTCATAAACAAGTCCGATCTGCATAGGTAATATCGAATTGAAGGAGAAGCCATAAGTTTCTTGGAAGCCGTCATAACCGTCTCCTTTACGATTGATCCAAGAAGTATCTACACCAGCTACTAATTCATCCGCTACATTTTTCAGATCGCTGACTTTAGATAGATGGTATTTTTGTGCGGTGTCTTTTCGAACAAGAAAGACATACGTATTTTCAAAACCATAGGACGGGAACCACGTTTGATCGTATCTTTTCTCAAATTCATCTTTCACGGTAGCAAATGCTTTTTTCGGATCTTTTTCAGGAGGAAGGTTCAATGTAGTCGTTAAATCTGTTCCTGTGTAGCGAGCCGCTGAAATTGAAGCATCTCCGTTCATCATCGCTTGATGGTTGATAGTTGTGGTAGCCAGATTGTTGATGATTGCGGTATTTTTATCTGTATAATGTTCAACCATTCCGGCAACTAGGCTTGCTAAGATCTGTGCTTCTGAAGTGATTCCACCTGTGATCGAAATGGTGTCTTCATCTGTATTGCTAGCAAGTCCAGGGAAAGAACAACTCGCAAGTATAAGAAGGGAAAAAAGTATTATGGTCATTATTAATATACGTTTCATTCTTCATTCTCCTCTCTAAGTGCAATCGGTGTCAGGCGGTGTTCTAAAATACCTAAAAGCCAGTCAGACAAGAGTGCTAAAATCGTTACAGGAATGGTACCTGCCAAAATGAGATCTGGTTGGTAATTATTCAGTCCACTAAAAATCAAATCGCCTAAACCACCAGCGCCGATATAAGAGGCAAGTGTAGCCCATGCAATCACGTAAACGGCAGCTAAACGAATACCAGCCATGATCGTTGGCATAGCAATGGGCAATTCAACGGAAAAAATGGATTGGAACTCAGTCATCCCCATGCCTTTTGCCACATCCCGATAATTCCAATCGACATTTTTCATCCCAATGTACGTATTACGTAAAATCGGCAATAATGAATAAATAAAGAGTGCGATAATCGCAGGTAATTTACCTACGCCAAATAGCGGGATCATCAATGCCAATAAAGCAAGAGAAGGGATTGTCTGCAAGGCACTGGTTAAGCCAATCACAATCGTGGCAGCTTTTGGAAAACGTGTCAGTAAGACACCAAGCGGTACAGCAATGATGATACCAATGATCAAAGCAAGTCCCGAAATATAAAGATGTTCAAAACCTTTTGAGAGAATTTCTGAACCGTGCTGATGGAAAAACTGCTGCATAGGTCAGACCTCCTTAGATTCTTCAGGAGTAGCTGACTCTGCAACATCAGTAGTTGCGGGATCTTCTCCCCAAATCACATCGTAGACGATATCCACTAATGATGCACGAGTCAGGATACCTACGACTTTGTTCTGTTCATCAACGACCGGCACGTATTTCAGCCCGCGTTTTAAAATGCGTTGCAAGGTATCACGAAGATAGGCGGATTCTTTTACGTAAAAAACATGTTTATTCAAAATGTCGCCGACACTGGATACTTTTCCTCGTTTTTTATTCAACGTTTCTACATCGATAAATCCTTTTAATACATTCGAATTATCGGTAACTAACAACGTATCTACACGTTTTTCCCTCATCAGTTTGATTGCTTCTTGTAATGATTTTTCCGGTGTAATCGTGATTGCTGTATTTAGCATAACTTCGCCGACTCTTGTCGCATTTGGCTTGGCTTGTAGTAGGCGATCTTCTCCAATCAACTCTTCTACGAAATCGTTTGCAGGATGACGTAAAATATTTTCTGGTGTATCAAATTGGATCACACGGCCTTCACTCATGATGGCGATACGGCTTGCTAGCTTAATCGCTTCATCCATGTCATGGGTTACAAATACGATCGTTTTTCCCAAGCGCTCTTGTAAATCTTTGACAAGGTCTTGCAAAGAATCACGAGTGATGGGATCAAGCGCACCGAATGGCTCGTCCATCAAGATGATATCTTGATTCGCTGCAAGGGCACGAACGACTCCGATACGCTGCTGCTGCCCACCAGATAATTCATGTGGGTAGCGATCTAACATCTCACGGGGCAATTCCACAAGATCAATCATTTTTTCAGCTGTTTTATTCCGTTCTTCTTGACTGACTTTCAACAATTTTTGGACAAGAGTGATATTTTCACGGATCGTCATGTGAGGCATCAATCCAATACTTTGGATAACATAGCCGATCTGACGTCGCAATTCCACTGGATCAATTTCTTGGATGGATTTTCCATCAATCAAAATTTTCCCTTGTGTTGGATCAGTCATTCGGTTGATCATCCGCATCGTCGTCGTTTTTCCGCTTCCACTCGTACCGATAAAACAAATGAACTCACCCTTTTCAAATGAAAGATTGACGTCCTCTACAGCGACTTTTCCACCTTTATAAATTTTTGACACATTTTGAAATTCAATCATGGTGCCACCTCTTTTTCTATTTTCAATGAAGAACTATCTATTACTAGTATGCCTAAAACAATGAGAAAATACAAATAGGGTAGTTTTTTTATTTAGGAAAACAAAAAATAGAAGTGAAAAAGTGCTGATTTTGCCAACAGAACGAAAAACATGATAGAATGATGAAGCACATGATAGAAAGTGAGTGACGATATGTTAACAACAGAAGATTTTGATTTTGACTTGCCGGAAGAATTAATCGCACAAACACCATTAAAAGACCGCGATCATTCTCGTTTACTTGTTTTGGATCGGAAAACTGGAGAGATGGAAGATAAACATTTCCATGAAATCATTGAAGAATTACACCCTGGTGATGCGCTAGTTATGAATAATACACGAGTTCTGCCTGCTCGTTTATATGGAGAAAAACCAGATACTGGTGCGCATTTAGAAGTCCTTCTTCTAACGAATACACAAGGAGATACGTGGGAGACATTGATCAAACCTGCGAAACGTGCCAAAGTGGGGACAAGAATCTCTTTTGGTGATGGAAGATTGCAAGCAGTAGTGAAAGAAGAATTGGAACACGGCGGACGGATCATTGACTTTGAGTATGAAGGAATTTTTCTAGAGATTCTTGAATCATTGGGAGAAATGCCATTGCCTCCATACATCAAAGAACGTCTGGAAGACCCAGATCGCTATCAAACTGTCTATGCGAAAGAAAATGGTTCTGCTGCAGCGCCAACAGCTGGATTGCATTTTACGAAAGAATTACTTGATGAGATCGAAGCAAAGGGTGTTGAATTAGTCTATCTGACACTACATGTAGGGTTAGGTACATTCCGACCTGTCAGCGTAGATAAAATTGAAGAACACCATATGCATAGTGAATTCTACCGTTTGACGGAAGAAGCAGCTGAGCGATTGAACCAAGTACGTAAAAATGGCGGGAAAATCGTGGCTGTCGGAACAACTTCAATTCGAACATTAGAAACGATTGGAACGAAATTTAATGGAGAAATCAAAGCAGACAGCGGATGGACTGATATTTTCATTACGCCTGGCTATGAATTCAAAGTGGTAGAAGCTTTCTCAACTAATTTCCATTTGCCAAAATCAACTTTAGTCATGTTAGTTAGTGCCTTTGCAGGAAGAGAATTGACTTTATCTGCTTATCAGCATGCGATTGACGAGCGCTATCGTTTCTTTAGTTTTGGAGATGCGATGTTCGTGAAATAAGGTTATGAAAAGCCGCTAGTTTTGAATAACAAAAAAACTTTACAAAGATTTTATGACAAAGAAAAAGCCGAGCTCTCTATAAGCTCGGCTTTCTTGTACCTCGGAAGGATTCAAATAAACAGAAATGATTGTAACTTTCCATCATACATGCAAAGCACGGTGTTGAATTTCTTCATGTTAAACAAAAATTTTGTTTTCGTTACATCTTCAACATTTGAAACATCTCTTGTTCCTATTCAATTTTCAGACGTTTACGTTATTCAATTGTTACGTATCGCATTACTTCTTGTTTCGGATACTCCGTGATCCAAACATCCATACGCATTCACTATTTATAGGTTTGTACTCTACACGCATGTCTAGGTGAAACCTGTACTTCTAACAACTTTGTTTGCTTACACTGTTCTATCGAGAAATTCTTCTGTCTATTTGATGGTATCCTCCTTCCTTACATCTATATAATAGCATCCTTTGGTAGCGTTTGCAAATATAAACACTTTAGATTTTACGCTTTCTTAACAAATAATCGATAAGCCCTTTATTTGAAGTAAATAAAAAAAGGATGTTATAGTAAAATAAGTACCTTTTTTTGTACGAAGATTTTAAAGGAGGAATAGGATGGAAGAATACAAGCAGACAATAGAAGAAGTAAAGAAGGTAACAGAAGCAGATCCAGATACTGGGTTGTCTTCACAAGAAGTGGATGAACGGCGAAAAAAGCAGGGATTGAATAAATTCGATGAGGCGCCGAAAGAATCGATGATCAAAAAATTCTTTCGAAGCTTGTCGGATTTTACAACGATCATCCTTCTCGTAGCAGCGGTGATTTCCTTTTATACCGCATTTGCTACAGAACATGGGGATTTATTTGAAGGACTGCTGATCATCGCTATCGTTGTGATCAACTCGGTATTGGCGATTGTCCAAGAAGGAAACGCAGAAAAAGCACTGGAATCCTTGCAAGATATGAATAAACAAACGGCAACTGTCATACGAGACGGCAAAGTGACCACTGTTGAGTCAGAGCAACTGGTAGTGGGTGATATTCTTGTTTTAGAGTCCGGTGATGCTATTTCTGCCGATGCCCGTTTGATCGAAGCATCACAATTACGTGTAGAAGAATCGGCGTTGACTGGAGAAAGTGAAGCAGTTGAAAAAGATGCAGCGTTTATTGCTGAAGAAGATGAGCCATTAGGTGACCAATTTAATATGGTATTTAAAGGATGTACGGTTGCTGCAGGTCGTGGGAAAGCTATCGTCACTGCCATTGGTATGGCTACAGAAATGGGTAAGATCGCGGATCTTTTGAACGAAAATACTATGCAAAAAACACCTTTACAGGTCCGATTGAATCAGCTAGGCAAACGAATCAGTATGATCGCTTTAGCGGCTGCGGCTTTAGTATTTGTGATTGGTGAACTGCAAGGAGAACCACTCCTTGAGATGTTCATGACTTCGATTTCCTTGGCTGTTGCAGCTGTACCGGAAACCTTGACTGTTATTGTTACGTTGACACTTGCATACGGTGTGCAGAAGATGGCGAGGAAACATGCGATCATCCGACAGTTACCAGCAGTTGAAACGCTAGGAACCGCTAATGTTATCTGCTCAGACAAAACAGGAACGCTGACACAAAATGAAATGCGCGTCCGCCGGGTATGGAGCAAAGAAGATGAAGTAACGAATATCGAAGACTCAATGACGAACAGCGCGATGGAAATATTGAAAATGGCTGCACTATGTACAGATGTGACGGTCGAGCAAGAAGATGACGACCTTGTTATCAAAGGTAATCCAACAGAAGTAGCCATCGTTAGGGCTGTTGAAGAGAATTATCATACAAAAGCAGAATTAGAAGAAAAATATCCACGAGTAAACGAGCTTCCTTTTGATTCTGAACGAAAAATGATGACAACAGTTCATCAAATGGGTGAAAAATACATCTCAATCACCAAAGGAGCATTCGATGTTCTTGCTCCGCGCTTTAGTTCAGGCGATGTAGAACAAGCAGCGATCGTCAATGATCGCTTTGGTAAACGGGCGCTGAGAGTGATTGCTGTTGGTTATGCTACTTATGACGAAGAACCGCAAGATATTTCTTCTGAAGCACTGGAAAAAGACTTACGTTTGATTGGTCTGATCGGAATGATCGATCCACCACGTCCAGAAAGTAAAGGAGCAATCAAGCGAGCGAAAAAGGCTGGCATCAAAACAGTCATGATCACTGGAGATCATGTGGTAACTGCCAGTGCCATAGCGAAAGAATTAGGTATCTTAAATGATCCGTCAGAAGCACTTTCAGGATCAGAACTGCATCAATTATCAGACGAAGAATTAGATGAGCGTGTCAAAGCTCTCTCTGTCTATGCTCGGGTAACGCCAGAAGACAAGATCCGGATCGTCAAATCTTGGCAACGTACAGGTGCAGTCGTAGCGATGACTGGTGATGGTGTGAATGATGCACCAGCGTTGAAAGCAAGTAACGTCGGATGTGCTATGGGGATCACAGGAACAGACGTGGCGCAAAGTGCCGCAGATATGATTCTGACGGATGACAACTTTGCGACGATCGTAGACGCTGTCAGTCAAGGTCGTTCGGTTTATCAGAATATTCGTAAAGCTATCAACTTTTTGCTAAGCTGTAATATTTCGGAGATCTTTATTGTTTTGATTGCGATGCTGTTAGGCTGGGGAGCGCCATTCACAGCTGTGCAACTACTGTTTGTCAATGTAGTTGCCGATGGTCTTCCAGGATTTGCTTTGGGAAGAGAACCAGCAGAACACGGCATCATGGATCAGCCTCCTATTCCGAAAAACGAAGGGATCTTTGCTCGAGGTTTATTGCAAAAAATCGCCATAAACGCAGGAGTCTTCACCATCGTAACGCTGTTTGGTTACTATTTAGGTAGTTATGTCGATACTATTAGCCCATGGGTAGATGCAAGTCAGCATGTCGGTCAAACTGTTGCATTCTTGATCTTAGCTTATTCATCGATTTTGCATGTGTTCAATGTACGCAGCAGTCAATCGATCTTCAAAGTTAATTTAGCAACCAATAAAGCTTTGGTAGAAATGGCGTTACTGGCATTAGCTATTACAACGGCTGTTGCTTTGCTGCCATTTACGCAAGAACTATTCGGCCTAGTACACATCAGTTTGAATCACTGGTTCTTGGTAGGGATTTTGTCTATCGTACCAATCGCGGTCAATGAACTGATCAAGTTCCATCGATTACCGGAAGCAGAAGAAGAGGAATGATCAACTGTTTCTAAGTTGATTTTCTTTTTACTGGAACTATACAAAAAGGAGGTGTGACATAAATGTTGTCACACCTCCTTTTTGCTAATGGGCTGAATGTTTCTTTTACTACCTCTCGATAAACGGTGTTCTCCTGCCAACCCCTCGGTCACAAGTCACACTCTCTTTTAAATATCTTTTGGCAATTGTTCATAAAATGCTGCTTTTGTTGCGGAAATGTATGGGCTGAGCCATAGATAACCAATACCAGCAGTTGCTAATGCTAAGATATGCCAGCCGATAAATGAAAGATCTAACCAGAAAAGTTGTCCTTTATAACCATCCATCAATTTTCGACTTGCAGTGATTGTATCCAGTACTTTAGGTGTTTGTCCTGTTTCTTGGACGATATCGTAGTAGATAAAATAGCTTTGAGAATAAGAATAGCTTTTAATGATTCCAGGAATAACTAATAGCAAACCCCATAATGTTGTAAAGATCGAGATCAGCACAGCTAAGCCGATCACTCCGCCGATAAACAAACCTTTGAATCCACGAAATGCATCTTTGAATGGTTCGATCTGATCTTTTTGTCCACGTAAAATATCAAGATAAGTCCAAGAAATACCGCTCATGAACAAAGCGCTAATGATGCTGGAAATAATTCCGCCACCGCCTCCTGAACTACCGCCTCCTGAAGTTGTCGCATCTGAGACGCTCGCTGATCCATCATATATGGTGGTGGCAAACAAGATAATAGGAATCATAATAAGAAGAATAGCAGCAATACCAATCAATGTAGGGATTAGATTTAGTAAAACAGCTTGCCCCCAACGTCCTTTTAAACTCTCTTTTGCTTGGCGTTTTAGTTCTGCAGAAGATTGCATAATTTTTCCCTCCTTTTCTTTAATAACACCAATATACCATGTATAAAAAAATATTTCTGTCATAATGTTTTTCTTTTTTTTGTTATTCATAAAAAAAGGATAAAAAAAAGAATATTAAATAAAATAGAAGGAAGCCGAGGGAACTTGCAAAAAGCACTTGAAACGATTATGATGGTGGGAGTTGTCAAGATATTTTATATAGAAAGTAGGGAAATGAATGACGCAACCTGCCATTCGCTATCGTTTAATCAAGAAAGAAAAACATACTGGCGCGCGTTTAGGGGAATTGATCACGCCACACGGAACTTTCCCCACACCAATGTTCATGCCAGTAGGAACATTAGCAACAGTAAAAACAATGTCCCCAGAAGAGTTGAAAGAAATGGGTGCTGGCGTTATTTTAAGTAATACATATCATTTATGGCTGCGCCCTGGTGAAGACTTAGTAGAAGAAGCTGGCGGACTGCATAAATTTATGAACTGGGATCAACCGATTTTAACAGATTCAGGCGGCTTTCAAGTTTTTTCATTAAGTGATATGCGGAATATCGAAGAAGAAGGCGTGCATTTCAAAAATCACTTGAACGGTTCGCGGATGTTTTTATCACCAGAAAAAGCAATCAACATCCAAAATAAATTGGGCTCTGATATCATGATGAGTTTTGACGAATGTCCACCATTCGATGAAAGTTACGACTACGTGAAAAAATCGGTAGAACGTACGTCTCGATGGGCAGAACGAGGATTGAAAGCTCATGCTAATCCAGATCGTCAAGGATTGTTTGGAATCATCCAAGGAGCAGGATTTGAAGATCTTCGTCGTCAAAGTGCGAAAGATCTAGTCGGGATGGATTTCCCTGGTTACTCAATCGGCGGGTTATCTGTCGGGGAACCTAAATCAGAAATGAACCGTGTATTAGAATTCACTACACCGTTGATACCCGAAAACAAACCACGTTACTTGATGGGTGTCGGCGCTGCTGATTCATTGATCGATGGTGTTATCCGTGGAGTAGACATGTTTGACTGTGTCTTGCCTACTCGAATCGCTCGAAATGGCACATGTATGACTTCTCAAGGCCGTCTAGTAGTGAAAAATGCGAAATATGCCCATGATTTCCGTCCAATTGATGAGAAATGTGATTGTTACACATGTAAAAACTATACACGTGCATATATCCGCCATTTGATCAAATGTGATGAAACATTTGGCATTCGTTTGACTTCTTACCATAATTTATACTTCTTGTTGAATCTAATGAAACAAGTACGTCAAGCAATCATGGATGATAATTTGCTTGAATTTAGAGAAGCCTTTTTTGAAGAATACGGGTTCAATAAAGAAAACGCAAAAAGTTTCTAAAGGAAAATCTTTTAAAAATTAAGTAAAAAACTAGTGTTAACAGCATTTTTCTGCTAAAGTGTTTTTTGTAGATACAGAATTAGTGAGGTGAAAAAAATGGGATCATTACCAATGCTTGTGATGTTTATCGCGCTATTAGCAATGTGGTTTTTTATGTCACGTTCGCAAAAGAAACAACAGCAAGAACGTCAAAACTTGTTAGATAGCATGAAACCAGGTGATTCAGTCGTAACGATCGGCGGATTACACGGAGTTGTTTCAGAAATCGACAATGATAAACGGACAGTCGTTTTAGACTGCGAAGGGATCTTCCTTGAGTACGATCGTGCAGCAATCAAAACGGTCAAACCAGGGACTGTCGTAACAAATGATGCAACGACTACTGTTGAAACAACAGAAGAACCAGCTGAGACAGTTGAAGTAAAAACTGAAACAACAGAAACGCTGGAAGAGAAGAAAGAAAAATAAGTATCAAAGCTTATTTAAAGACGAGGTAGGGCAGAAAGATGTCCTACCTCATTTTTTATTCAAAAAAGAAAGAGATAAGAGTATAGGATATATTGCTCAATATTGAATAATCGGGTGTGTCATATAAATAATAATAAATAACTTTATATATTTTTCTATACAAACACCTGTAAATAAAGCAATTTTATATTTAAAAATAACTGTGAAAAAAATCACAAAAAAGTGTTTACATAGAAAAACAAATATTGTATGATATACATGTGAATGATTTAACAAATAACCATGACCCATTAGGAGGATAATGATGGCTAAAGTAATGGAAAAAGAAAAAACGAAGACAATTGACGTACAAGCAATGATTGATGATTTGGCAGAAAAAGCAAATGCAGCATTGAAAGAAATGGAAAGCTTTGATCAAGAAAAAGTGGACCATATCGTGCATGAAATGGCAATGGCAGCTTTAGATCAACATATGCCATTAGCGAAGATGGCTGTGGAAGAAACAGGCCGCGGTGTTTACGAAGATAAAGCAATCAAAAATATGTATGCGTCCGAATATATTTGGCATAATATCAAACATGATAAAACAGTTGGTGTGATCAATGAAGATGTCCAAAAAGGGCTGATTGAAATTGCTGAACCAGTCGGTGTGGTTTGCGGAGTAACTCCAACAACGAATCCGACTTCCACAACGATTTTCAAATCAATGATCGCGTTGAAAACAAGAAATCCGATCGTTTTTGCTTTCCATCCAAGTGCCCAAAAATCTTCTGCAGAAGCAGCACGAGTAGTACGTGATGCTGCTATCGCTGCCGGAGCTCCTGAAAATTGTATCCAATGGATCGAACATCCTTCGATCGAAGCGACTTCTATGCTAATGAACCATCCAGGTATCGCGATCGTCTTAGCGACAGGTGGAGCTGGAATGGTCAAGTCTGCTTACTCTACAGGAAAACCAGCTTTAGGTGTAGGTCCAGGTAACGTACCAGCTTATATTGAAAAAACAGCAAAAATTAAACGTGCAGTGAACGATTTGATCGTTTCGAAAACATTTGATAATGGAATGATCTGTGCTTCTGAACAAGCTGTGATCGTGGATAAAGAAATCTATGCAGCAGTAAAAGCAGAATTCCAAGCACACCAAGTTTATATCGTAAAACCAGATGAATTGCAAAAATTAGAAGATGCAGTGATGAACGAAGGAAAATATGCGGTCAATCCATCAATCGTTGGACATTCTGCGATGGAAATCGCAAAATTGGCAGGAATCAGTGTACCAAAAGGAACGAAAATGCTGATTGCTGAATTGGAAGGCGTAGGCCCATATTATCCGCTATCAAGAGAAAAACTTTCTCCAGTTCTTGCCATGATCAAAGCTAACAACACGGACCATGCGTTTGATTTGTGTGAAGGTATGTTGAATCTTGGAGGATTAGGACATACAGCAGTTATCCATTCAGAAAACGAAGAGTTGCATGTCAAATTCGGTCTTCGAATGAAAGCTTGTCGTATTTTAGTGAATACACCATCTGCAGAAGGCGGCATCGGTGATATCTATAACGAAATGATTCCGTCATTGACTTTGGGATGCGGTTCTTATGGTAAGAACTCTGTTTCTCGTAACGTCTCTGCTGTAAACTTAATCAATGTCAAAACTGTAGCGAAACGGAGAAATAACATGCAATGGTTCAAATTACCGCCAAAAATCTTCTTTGAAAAGAACTCTCTATTATACTTAGAGAAAATGGAAAACGTTGAACGTGTCATGATCGTTTGTGACCCTGGTATGGTCCAATTCGGTTACTGCGATACAGTTCGTGAAGTATTGGCACGACGTAAAAATGATGTGAAGATCGAAGTCTTCTCAGATGTTGAACCGAACCCATCGACAAATACCGTATACGCAGGAACGAAACTGATGGCAGACTTCAAGCCAGATACAGTAATCGCTCTTGGAGGCGGTTCTGCAATGGACGCAGCTAAGGGAATGTGGATGTTCTATGAACACCCAGACACATCTTTCTTTGGTGCAAAACAAAAATTCTTGGATATCCGTAAACGGACATATAAGATCGACAAACCAGAAAAAACACAATTCGTATGTATCCCGACAACATCAGGGACTGGTTCTGAAGTAACGCCATTTGCGGTCATCACTGACAGTGAAACACATGTGAAATATCCGTTAGCAGATTATGCATTGACGCCAGATGTCGCAATCGTCGATCCTCAATTCGTCATGTCAGTTCCAGCATCAGTCACAGCAGATACCGGGATGGATGTGTTAACACATGCAATCGAATCCTATGTTTCAGTCATGGCTTCAGATTATACACGTGGATTGAGCCTACAAGCAATCAAGTTAGTCTTTGACTATTTAGAAAAATCAGTAAAAACACCTGATATGGAATCACGTGAAAAAATGCACAACGCTTCTACAATGGCTGGTATGGCGTTTGCTAACGCATTCCTAGGTATTTGTCACTCAGTCGCACATAAAATCGGCGGGGAATACGGGATCCCTCATGGACGGACAAATGCGATTCTTTTACCGCATATTATCCGCTATAATGCAAAAGATCCACAAAAACATGCGATGTTCCCTAAATATGACTATTTCCGTGCAGATACAGATTACGCAGATATTGCAAAATTCTTAGGTCTGAAAGGCGAAACAACAGAGGAATTAGTCGAAGCTTTAGCAACGGCTGTTTATGAATTAGGAAAATCTGTCGGCATCAACATGAGTCTAAAAGCTCAAGGAGTCACACAAGAAACACTAGATACAACCGTAGACCGTATGGCTGAATTAGCTTACGAAGACCAATGTACGACAGCTAATCCGAAAGAACCATTGATCTCTGAATTGAAACAGATCATCATTGATGCTTACAACGGATAAGCAAAAGAAAGCGTAGAAAAAAGATAAGAAAATAGATGAAAAAGAACTTGGAAAACGTTGTTTCTCCAAGTTCTTTTTTTAATTTTCAAGTAACTGAAAGTTACTTTTGTTATTTAACATTTAGGTCAATTTTAGACAGTTTTTGTTCAAAAAGCGATATTTATAGTGGACGGTATTACTGCTATATTAAGGATATAAAATGAAAGCGTTTAAAAAGGTGGCGTAAAGATGATTATTAAAGAAGAGATTTTTGTACCTAAAGAATTAGTGAAAGAAAAAATTGACCTGCTCGTTGAAAACTTGACAACGATCAAAGACGATAATGGTGAATTTTTGTTGGACTTTGATGGACTGAAAGTAGATGACAAGAGCTGGACAGTGTGGAATTGGCCACAAGGTGTCGGTCTATATGGTATTTATAAAAATTACCAGATGACAAAAAATTCTCGCGCTTATCAAGTGGTCAATGAATGGTTTGAGGATCGTATGGAAGAAGGCGCTCCGCCCAAAAACGTTAATACAATGGCACCGCTATTGACTATGGCTTACTTGTATGAAGATACGAAAGATTCACGCTATTTGCCTTATTTAGAACAATGGGCAGAATGGGTCATGAATGACATGCCTCGGACAAATGAAGACGGGTTACAGCATGCCACATATGGACCGGAAAATAAGAATCAGTTGTGGGACGATACATTGATGATGACAGTGCTTCCTTTGGCAAAAATCGGGAAACTGTTGAATCGCCCAGAATATTTAGAAGAAGCTCGCTACCAGTTTATGATCCATATCAAATACTTGATGGATAAACGAACAGGATTGTGGTATCACGGCTGGACGTTTGAAGGAAATCATAACTATGCCGAAGCATTTTGGGCTCGTGGAAACTGCTGGTTGACGATTGCTATTCCAGAGATCATTGAAATCTTAGAATTATCGAAAGAAGATGCATTGCGCAAATTATTGATCGAAACACTTGAAGCACAAGTGCGTGCATTAAAAACTTATCAGTCTGAAAGCGGTTTATGGCATACGTTGTTGGATGATCCTTCTTCTTACGTAGAATCTTCTGCAACTGCAGGATTTGCTTATGGTATTTTGAAAGCGGTCCATAAACGTTATTTACCACAAGAATATAAAGAAGTCGCTTATCGTGCTATCCAAGGATTGCTTGAACAAATCGATGAAAAAGGAGAAGTTCAAAACGTTTCAATCGGGACAGGAATGGGGGACAGTTTAGATTTTTATCGGAATATCGGAATCACAGCAATGCCTTATGGACAGTCGTTAACGGTGCTTTGTTTGACAGAATTGCTCGTCTCTTATTGTTAAAAGAAAGGAAACCCATATGAAAAAAACATCACTGCTGTTTGCAGCAAGTTCGCTTAGCCTAGGTCTGCTAGGTCTAAGCGGCTGCGGAAATAATTCTAGTGTGGCAACTGTCGCAGATGCAGACGTAAATGAGATAGTTACCTTGCGCTTTGCTTATGCAAGCAACAGCCAGCCAGTAATTGATGCAATGAATGAATTTGGGCGTTTAGTAAAAGAAAAAACAGATGGTTCCGTACAGATCCAGTATTTCCCAGATGGACAACTGGGTGGAGAACGTGAACTGATCGAATTGACACAGTCAGGAGCAGTAGATTTCACAAAAGTAAGTGCCTCAGCGTTGGAAAGTTTCTCTAAAGATTATTCGATTTTTTCAGTTCCTTATCTATTCAATGATGAAGAACATTTCTTTAAGGTGATGGATAATGAAGAAATAATGGAACCAATCTACCAATCGACCAAAAATTTAGGATTTACCGGATTGACCTATTATGATTCTGGTCAGCGCAGCTTTTATATGGTAGACGGTCCGATCCATACGCCGGAAGATTTGAAGGGAAAGAAGATCCGTGTGATGCAAAGCGAAACCGCTATCAAAATGGTAGAGCTTTTAGGCGGTTCGCCCGTACCTATGGGAAGTGATGAAGTGTACACGTCTCTTCAATCCAATTTGATCAACGGATCAGAAAACAATGAATTTGTCTTGTATACAGCTGGACATGGTGGTGTGGCTAAATACTATTCCTATGATGAGCATACACGTGTGCCAGATATCATCATCATGAATGATGCCATCAAAGAACAGCTAACTGATGAGCAGGAAAAAGCCATTGAAGAAGCAGCAAAAGAATCAACGGTTTTTGAAATTGAAGCTTTTGCAAAAGCAATTGAAGAAGAAAAAGCTTTAGCACAAGAAGAACATGGAGTCCAATTCAATGATGTAGATAATACACCGTTTCGAGAGGCAGTTGCACCACTTCATGATATATTCAAAAACGATCCTACCTACAAAGACCTTTATCAAAAGATCCAAGAGCAAGGAGCGTAGCTGTGATGAAAATGATTTTAAACAAGGTATTAGAGATCCTGGGAGCTGTTTTGCTTGTTGGGATGGTCGCTGTTGTTTTATGGCAAGTATTTTCCAGAACGATTTTAGGAAATCCAAATACGGTCACGGAAGAGCTTGTTCGATTCGGTCTTGTCTGGTTTGCTATGTTGTCTTCCGCGTATGTTGTGGGACAAAAAGCACATTTAGCTGTAACGGTTTTAAGTGAAAAATTAACTGGCAAAAAAAGTAAAATTTTAGAAGTTGTTGTTCAAAGTTTATTTCTGGTATTTGCTGCGATGATCATGGTGTATGGCGGATGGAATGCTGTCACATTGACAATGGGGCAGATCTCGCCTTCTTTAAGTATTCCTATGGGATATGTTTATCTGTCAGTACCTGTATCGGGGGTACTCATCATTATCTATAGCCTGATCAATCTAATCGATACATTAAGCAACAAGCCAGCAATTCAAGAAAAAATATAAAAATGGAGGAATAAAATGGCAATAGAAGCCGGATTAGTGTTATTTTTTGTATTTGTTGTGTTGCTTGTATTAGGGATGCCGATTGCTATAAGTATTGCATTCTCATCAATGATGACTTTATTGTTAGTTATACCGTTTGATGTTTCTGCTTTTAGTTCAGCTCAAAAAATGGTGGGAAGTATCAATAGTTTTTCGCTGATCGCTATTCCGTTTTTCGTTCTCTCGGGCATTATCATGAATAATGGAGGGATAGCTAAGAAACTAGTGGATTTTGCGATGTTGTTCGTCGGGCGCGTGCCGGGGGCTTTGGCTCATACGAATGTGTTAGGGAATGCTTTATTTGGTTCCATCTCTAGCTCGGCCATTGCCGCTTCTACCGCGATTGGTGGAGTGTTGATCCCTCAGCAAGTGGAAGAAGGATATGACCGGAAGTTTGCGACAGCGGTCAATATCGCGTCAGCTCCGACAGGTATGGTCATTCCTCCAAGTACTGCTTTTATCATGTATTCACTTGTTGCTGGTGGTGCTTCGATCTCTGCTTTGTTTATGGGAGGTTATCTCGTAGGGGCTTTGTGGGCGCTAGGAATCATGCTAGTAGCATTCATCGTTGCTAAAAAGAATAAATACCCTGTTGTCGAAAAAGGACAGATGGCTCATGCTGGAAAAATAATAAAAGAGGCGATTCCTAGCCTTCTATTGATTGTCATCATTATCGGTGGTATCTTGACGGGGATATTTACAGCAGTAGAAGCTTCAGCGATAGCTGTCATTTACTCCCTGTTGATTGCTATGTTTTACTATAAAACGGTAAAACTAAAAGATATACCTAATATGTTGTTTCAATCAGTAGCAATGTCAGGGACGATCATGTTCTTATTGGCTACTTCTTCCATGATGTCTTTCGCCATGGCGTTTACCGGTATTCCTCAGGCAATTAGTTCGTTGATTATGGGCGTAACGGATAATAAATTTATTATTCTGTTATTAGTCAATCTTGTGTTATTACTGGTGGGTATGTTTATGGATGTGGCGCCTGCTATCTTGATTTTTACACCAATATTTTTACCAATCGTCACAAGTGTAGGGGTTGATCCTGTACATTACGGGTTGTTTTCAATCATGAATCTGTGTGTAGGCTCCATCACGCCGCCAGTAGGTACAGGACTATATGTCGGTGCAAGTGTAGGAGGCGTAAAAGCAGAGGCAATGCTGAAACCGCTTCTTCCTTTTTATGGGGTTATCTTAGTCGTCTTGTTTTTGATTACTTACTTCCCGCAAATCGTCATGTGGCTACCCAATATGCTGAGTTAGGAGAATAGTTATGTTGAACATTACAATTAGAGGACATGATCTTTCCGAAGTCCAAACGATAGAAGATCTTGCAGAAAAAACAAAAGAACAAGGGATTCATACACTGCAGCTCGCCTTAGGTCTTTCGTTTCCTGAAATACCTTCTGGCACAAATGAGATCAATTCTGGGATGGGAAATTATGTCAAACGAGTTTTAGAAAAGCAAGAAGTGACCGTAGGAATTTTAAGTTGCTATATCAATATGATTCATCCAGATTTAACGATACGAGAAGAGTTGCTGACAAAGTTCGAGCAGTATCTTCGCTATGCTTCTTCCTTTGGTGCGTCGATGGTTGCTTCGGAAACTGGATGTGTTTTGCCGGAAATCCAATATACGGAAGAAAATTTCACAGATGAAGCATTTGCTGAAGCAGTGTCCGTTATCCGTCGCTTGGTAAAAGCTGGAGAAAAATACCAAATGATGGTGGGGATAGAACCAGGTTTGAATCATCCGGTGTATTCTTTAGCAAGGGTAGAGCAGCTGATCCAAGCAGTAGATTCGGACTATCTAGGAATCATTTTAGATCCGACCAATTTGATCACAAGTAGTGATTATCAAGAACAAGTCCAATTGGTAGAAGAATCTTTTGAACGTTTTGGTGAAAAGATATGTGCGGTTCATTTGAAAGATTTTCGTGTCGAACAGGAAAAAATCGTGCCGGTAAATTTGGGAGACGGTGTGATCGAGTACACAAAAATCAAAGAAATCATCATGAAGAATCGTCCGTACCTGTATGTGGTTCTTGAAGAAACAAAAGATGATGGGATTCGTTATGGAAGAAGTCTTCTTGAATAATGTAAAGAAGACGTTGGTTAACTAATATTTAGAATGGAGGGGGCGGGGCTAGAAGATGCCACGTCTCTTCTTTTTTTATAAGAGTATATAAGAGCAGCTCTTTTTGATTACAAAAAACGTGGTATAATAAAATTGTGCATAAGTGAACAAAAGGAGGTGCGGCACATGCTCCAAAAGAAAATCAGCGGTGAACAAGTCAACACGATGGTTTCTGATCAGTATGAAATCTATCATGTCAAAGATGTCGTCAGCCAAAATAAAACGATCTATCATCATCATGATTTCTATGAGATCCATGCTACATTAAAGGGAGAAGCGACTTTTTATTTGAACGGACGACAATTTACGATCAAAGCAGGAAGTGTGCTGCTCATCCATTCCAATGATTTGCATCGTATCGTCCGCCAATCTTCAGATGTATTCGAGCGTGTCTATATCTTTGTCACCCCTTCTTTTCTGGAAAGTCGTTCCACGCCATGGTCTAATCTATCGGCTTGTTTTCAACCAATGGGAGAAAAGAGGAGTCGTGTATTGCAAATAGAACAGGAAGTATTGAAGCAAAAATTATCATTTATCGACCATCCTCCTGATAAAAAAATTTACGGTGAAGACATAAAATATGAACAAGCTCTGGTAGAATACTTGATTTTTCTTAATCAAGTTGTACAAAAAGAAGAGAGTGCGCAAGAACAGAATGCTGTAGTTCCTAATGAGCGTGTGGAACAAATGTTACAATATATCTCAAAAAATTTATCTCATCCGCTTTCTTTAGAGGAAATGGAAAAGCAATTTTTTGTCAGCAAATACCATATCACACGAGAATTCAAAAAGTACACTGGATTTACGTTTCATCAGTATGTAATGAAGAAAAAGCTGATCTATGCCAAGCACTTGTTGCGAGAGTACCGCAGCTCTAGTGCTGTATATAGTAAAAGTGGTTTTTCTTCTTATCCGCATTTTCTGAAAGCATTCAAGAGAGAGTTCGGCATAACGCCTAAAGAATTTTTGAAACGTGATACACAGAAACAGTTGGTTCATTATGAACATTTTGAAGATGAACAATGAGAATGATCACTAAAAAATAACCGCAGTAGCTGCTGTTGTTTACATAGAAGCAGAAACTGCGGTTATTTTATTTTTATCTATATATTTCAAAATATTTTGAAAAAATAACGTACATATTATATGAATCAGCTGAATTTACGAAAGTCTCTCGGCGATAGTCCTGTTTTTGCTTTGAACAGGCGGCTAAAGTAAGCAAAATTCTCAATCCCTATTTCTTCGGAAATCATTCGAACCGTAAATTCTGTATACCGAAGAAGGTCTTTAGCGTAAGAGAGTTTTTTGCTGATCAAATAATCGATTGGTGGAGAACCGATAAATTTGGAAAAATCTTTGCTCAGCTGATATTTATTCAATAAGAATTGTTGTTCTAATTGATCAAGTGTAATCGTTTCTTTGAAATGTTCGTCTAAGTATTGCTTCAGTTTGTAAACGTAGGCGGGAATATCCTCTTCTTCGAAATCTAGCTGATACTTTTGCAAAATCAGTTCATTCAGCAACTCGTGGATAGCTACAGAGGACTGGAAATCGGTACGGGCATTCGTGCCTTGTTGCATGTGGATCAATTCTGTGATCAAATGGTGGATCTTGTTTTCTGATGGATCCCCTGTTGAATGGAAGGTGTTATGGCCGTCTTTTGTGAACTCCTGATAAAATGATTGGACGTTCTGACCATTCAAATGGATCCAATCCATTTCCCATGGTTCTTCGCTGATCGTTTGATAACGCTGATATTCTTGGCAGTCAATAAAAAATAAGTCTCCAGCTTTTAGCTGTTGCTGATTATCATTATATGTAAGCGAACCTTCGCCAGACAAAGTAAACTTTATCAAGTAAGAAGGTAAATGTGCTCGTTCAGTATAGTAAGGGATTGGTGCTTTGAAGTAACCGATTTCTTGGATATAAAAAAATAAATTCCTGCTTCTTTGTGTAGGCGTCAAGATCACTCTTTTTGAGTCTTCCGACCATGAGTGGTTGGCTTTTTCCCAGTAATCCATGTAAACACTCCCAACTTGTCAAGATAATGCAATTATATACCAAAATAGTGTGAAGCAAAATATAAGATTCTGTATTATGATAGCATTGTTAATAAATGATAACGCTTTATTAATAAAGTGATAATCAACAATAAAGTAAAAGAGGTGGAGAAATGAATCCAACATTTGTTGCCATCGATATCGGTGCATCAAGCGGACGACTAATGAAAAGTACGAGGGATGCAAAAGGTTCTTTGATCTTGGAAGAAGTGCACCGGTTCAAAAACGGCTTTCGGAACAAAGACGGTCACGATCGCTGGAAGATCGATTATCTTATCAAAGAGATTTTGATTGGATTTGAAAAATTAAAGCAGACAGGGATTGATCGCCTTTTTGCGGGGATCGATACATGGGCAGTCGATTACTGTCTGATTGACGAACAAGGGGATCGGATAAATGATCCGATTGCTTATCGGGACAAGCGTACCAATGGAGCAGTAGAACAGTTTTCTGAAATCTATTCTCTAGATAAGTTGTATGAGCAGACAGGGATTCAGATCCAGCCTTTCAATACCTTGTTCCAATTGTTTGCTGAAGAAAAAGAAAATTTGGCAAAAGCACATAAATTGTTACTGATACCTGATTATTTAGGGTATGTCTTTACTGGTAACATGGTGACGGAGAAAACTAATGCATCTACTATGCAGCTGCTGAATGCAGGGACAAAAGAATGGGAAATAGAACTTCTTGAAAAAATCGGTGTCTCGAAGGAATTATTTCCACCATTGACAGAGCCGGGAACGATACTAGGAGATCTGCAAAAAGAACAATTTTCAAAATATGATTTGCCAGATGTGACCTTTATCACAGTAGCAAGTCATGATACGGCGTCAGCTGTATTAGGAACGCCAGGCCAAGGAGAACGTTGGGGTTATATCAGCAGTGGGACATGGTCGCTTTTAGGGATTGAAACAAAGATCGCCAATGTTTCTCGCAATGCTTTTTCTGAAAATTATACGAATGAATGGGGTGCCCATAACACGGTGCGTTTTTTGAAAAACATCATGGGGATGTGGTTGATCCAGGAAGTTGCCCGAATGCAAGAGTACGAGTACAGTTATGCGGAATTGGCAGAGCTTGCTGCAAAAGAAAAACCGCTGCAGCAAGTGATGGAAATCAATGACCCTCGATTTTTGAATCCCCCAAATATGATAGAAGAGATTCAGCAATACTGTTTTGAAACAGAGCAGCCAGTCCCTGTCTCATCGGGAGCTATCGCTCGTTGTGTGTATGATAATCTTGCTCTTTGTTACGCACAAGAGCTGATCAAAGTAGAACACTTAACTGGAACGAAATTGGAAAAGCTGCACATCGTAGGGGGCGGATCGAATAATCGTCTACTGAATCAATTGACAGCAGATTATGCCGGAATCATTGTAGAAGCAGGTCCTAGTGAAGCCACAGCAATCGGGAATGTTGCCATGCAAATGCTCAGTACAGGTCAGTTTTCGAATATAGAACAAGCAAGAAATGTAATCAAACAGTCGTTTCCATGTGAAACTTTTTACCCAGATGAAAATAAGCAAAACACGATGGAATGGTACGTGAATAAAATCAAAGGAGTAATCGTATGAACACGATTGAAAAAAATTACGAACAAGCAAAAGAAAAATATGCAACTATCGGTGTAGATACAGATGCTGTACTAGAAAAGATACAGGACATCAAAATTTCTATGCATTGCTGGCAAGGAGACGATGTCAAAGGTTTCTTGACACCGGATGGCGAATTGACCGGTGGAATCATGGCGACAGGGAATTTTCCAGGAGCCGCACGAACACCTGAAGAGCTTAGACAAGATCTGGAGAAAGCTTATTCGTTGATACCGGGCAAACACAAATTGAATCTTCATGCTATCTATTTGGATACAGAAGAATCTGTCGATCTAAATGAAATTGAGCCGAAACATTTTGAAAAATGGGTAGAGTGGGCAAAAAAAGAAGAAATCGGTCTTGATTTCAATCCGACTTTCTTTTCGCATCCAATGATGAAAGACGGCTTTACATTGGCTCATCCAGATAAAGAAATTCGTGAATACTGGATCGAACACGGGAAAAGAAGCCGCAAAATCGCGGAGTACTTTGGGAAAGAAACTGGACAAACAAGTATCAATAACTTTTGGGTACCTGATGGGATGAAAGATAATCCGATTGATCGTTTTACCCCACGGAAACGTTTAATGGAATCACTCGATGAAATTTTTACAGAAGAGTTAGATGAACGGTATGTACAAGATGCAGTAGAAAGCAAACTATTTGGTTTAGGCGCTGAAGCTTATACAGTCGGTTCCCATGAATTTTATATGGGTTACGGGTTGACTCGTGACAAACTTGTTTGTCTAGATGCTGGACATTTTCATCCAACAGAAGTGATTTCCAATAAATTATCTTCATTAGCTTTATTCAGCAAAGGAATCATGTTGCATGTTTCCCGTCCAGTGCGTTGGGATTCAGACCATGTGGTTTTGATGGATGATGAATTGCAGGAAATCGCTAAAGAATTAGTCCGTAACGAATTGTTGGAAAAAACAAATATCGGTCTGGATTTCTTTGATGCAACGATCAACCGTATCGCTGCTTGGGTCATCGGTACGAGAAATACACAAAAAGCACTGCTGAAAGCTATGCTGGAACCAGTTGAGCGATTGAAAGAAATGGAGCTGGCTTTTGACTTTACTTCAAGAATGGCTTATACGGAAGAATTGAAAGATTTCCCGTATGCCGATGTATGGAATTATTTCTGTTACAAAAATCAAGTTCCAGTTGGTTTGGATTGGCTGGAAGAAGTCCAGGAATATCAAAAAGACGTGTTGGAATTAAGAAAATAGGAGTGTGGCTATATTGAAAAAAATAGATATTTTACAAGCGCCTTATGTAAAAGAAATGATCGAAACGACGTCGAATCTTTATCGCTTGGGATGGGATGAAAGAAATGGCGGGAATATTTCTTATTTACTAAAAGAAGAAGAGATCACACCGTTCTTGGATCCTGAAAAAGTGATCCGCCGCATCTCGATGATTTTTGATGCCAGCCGTTTAGCAGGATGCTATTTTATTGTAACTGGTTCAGGAAGATATTTTAAAAATGTAGCGAGCGAACCTGCCGAGAATCTTGGAATCGTTCGAGTTGCTGAAGATGGCAAAACACTGGAACTTTTGTGGGGGCTGGAAAACGAATGCCTTCCTACAAGCGAGTTGCCAAGTCATTTCATGAGTCATATCGCCCGTTTAGAAGTAGACCCAGATAATCGGATCGTTATGCATTGCCATGCTAGTCATCTATTAGCGATGAGTTTTACGCATGAATTAGACGAACGTTCCTTTAGTCGTACGCTATGGCAAATGTGTACGGAATGCTTAGTTGTTTTTCCAGAAGGAATTTCCATCATTCCGTGGATGGTTCCGGGAACAAATGAGATTGGGGAAGCAACAGCTGAAAAAATGAAAGAAACTCGATTGGTTTTATGGCCACAACATGGAATCTACGGGTCAGGAAAAGACATGGATGAAGTCTTTGGTTTGATCGAGACAGCAGAAAAAGCAGCAGAAGTCTATACGTACGTCAAAGCGCAAGGACCAATCTTGCAAACAATCACGGACGAAAACCTGTGGCATTTAGCAGATGCGTTTGGTGTCACTCCAAAAGCAGGTTATTTGGAGGAAGTTCATACGAAAGCAGGTGTCTGACATGGTGAAAAAAGCTTTTTGCATGAAAGTTTACCCAGAAAAACAAGAAGAATACAAAAAAAGACATGATGAACTTTGGCCAGAGATGCGTACAGCACTTCGTGAACACGGGGTCATCGACTATTCGATCTATCTTGATCCGAGTACAAGTTTGTTATTTGGTTACTTAGTGATCGAAGATGAAAAGTTATGGGAAAAAATGGCAAATACATCTATCAATCAAAAATGGTGGAAGTACATGGAAAATATCATGGAGACAAATCCAGATGCCTCTCCAGTCAGTTGGGAATTGATGCCAGTCTTTGAACTGTAGTAACAAGCAACTGGGCAACCGGTTGCTTGAGGTTCTTTCGTTTTTATTGTGAAAAATAATACAAATCAGGAGGAATAGAAAATGAGTAATCGAATGATTTTAAATGAAACATCGTATTTTGGAAAAGGAGCGATTGAGTCGATCGTCCCTGAATTTCAGCAGCGAGGATTCAGCAAAGCAGCTGTCATTACTGACAAAGGATTGATCGAGCACGGTATAGCAACAAAAGTAACAGAACTTCTAGATAAAGCAGCAATCGATTATGCTTTATACGACGGGATCGTACCTAATCCAACGATCCAAAATGTAAAAGATGGAGTGGCTTTTGTTAAAGAGGCAGAGGCAGACTGTTTGATCGCAATCGGTGGAGGTTCGCCAATCGATACGGCAAAAGCCATTGGGATTATTTTGACGAATCCAGAGTTTTCAGACGTCATTAGTTTAGAAGGTGTTGCTGATACGAAAAATCCATGTTTACCTATATTAGCTATACCAACGACTTCTGGAACAGCAGCAGAAGTAACGATCAACTACGTCATCACAGATGAAGTAAATCACCGAAAATTTGTTTGTGTTGATCCTCATGATATCCCAATCGTCGCGTTCATCGACAGCGATATGATGATGGGAATGCCGAAAAAATTGGCTGCATCAACAGGTATGGATGCTATGACGCATGCTATTGAAGGGTTTATCACAAAAGGCGCTTGGGAAATGACTGATATGCTGCATTTAAAAGCAATCGAAATCATCGGTCATTCTTTGGAAGCTTCTGTAGATGGCGATCAAAATGGGCGAGAAAAAATGGCATTAGGACAGTATATTGCGGGAATGGGCTTCTCAAATGTCGGTTTAGGACTGGTACACGGGATGGCTCACCCGTTAAGTGCATGGTACAACATTCCTCATGGCGTAGCGTGTGCAGCACTTTTGCCAACTGTCATGAAATATAACAAAGAATATACTGGAGAAAAGTACCGTGAGATCGCTCTTGTGCTAGGGATTAAAGGAGCAGCTGAAATGTCTTTAGAAGATGTAAGAGAAGCGGCTTGTGGTGAGATCGATCGGTTGAGCAAAGCGGTTGGAATCCCAGAAACCATTTCTGAGTTAGGTGTAAAAGAAGCAGATATCCCAGAAATTGCAGAAGATGCTTTGCGAGATGTATGCACACCAGGAAATCCAAGAGAAACGACAGTAGAAGAAATCATTGCTTTATATCAAAGTTTGATGTCAAAACGAAGCGGATCTTCAACATTAAATTGCCTGTAAAGAGAAATGGTAGTTTATATCTGGATATCTCTTTTAAATTGATGGTATTTCCGCTATAATTTTTCTTATAAAGAAATAGGAGAATATTATATGGAAAATAAAAAGCCTTATGGAACTGTATTGATCAAAGCCTCTAAAATACTAGACTATTTAGCGGAAAACCAAGACGTCTCTTTGCAGACGATCGCAAAGGGTGTGGGAATGACCTCTTCTACAGTCTTGAAAATACTAGATACTTTGCTGATGATCGGCTACGTAAATAAAAATTCAGAGAAAAACTATCGTTTAGGTGCAAAGCTTATTCGCTACGCGAATAAAAACATTGAACAAATCGATTTGGTAGAGTTGACTTTACCGTTTTTAGAACAGCTGCAGCAAAAGATCGATGAGACTATCCACTTAGGGGTATTGGACAACAATGAGATCTTGTACGTGAACAAACTAGATCCAAAACATCAAACGATCCGCATGTCTTCAAAAATCGGAATCACCCGACCATTATACAATTCTGCGATGGGCAAAGCCGTATTAGCAGAATTCAGTGAAGAGCAGTACACTGATTATCTTGAAAAGCATCCGTTGATCCCTTACACAGAATATACGATCACCAATGCATTACGGTTGAAAAAGGAAATCCAAACGGTAAAAGAAACCCACATCGCATTTGACGATGAAGAAATCGAACGTGATATTTTTTGTATAGGAGCCTCAATCGTGAAAAACGAACAAATCATTGGTGCATTTAGTGTAAGTATGCCGAAATATCGTTTAACAGATGAGACAAAAGAACAAATAATCAGTGCCCTCAAGCAAACAAAAAGCGAAATCGAGCAAAGAATTCAAAAATAATTAAAAAAGCGTTTGCAATTTTTCTTTTCTGCCGTATAATATGGGTATAGATTTCCAAGTTATAAAATAGAATTTCTAAATAGGAAATAGGTGGAGAAGATGAAAAAAATTGATATTTTATCTCGATTGAAAAACGCCGGAGTGATTGCGGTGGTACGCGGAAAAAGCAAAGAAGAAGCTTTGAATGCTTGCCACGCAATCATCAAAGGTGGTCTAACTGGTATTGAGTTGACTTTTACAGTCCCTCAAGCAGATCAAGTAATCAAAGAACTTTTGTCATTCTACAAAGACCAACCAGAAATAGTGATTGGCGCAGGCACAGTATTAGACGCTGTCACAGCTCGCTTGGCTATCTTAGCTGGCGCAGAGTATATTGTTAGCCCTTCCTTTGATCAAGAAACGGCAGAGATGTGTAATCTGTATCAAATTCCTTACTTACCAGGATGTATGACTATTACCGAGATCAAAACAGCGCTGAAAAGCGGAGTAGATATCGTCAAACTATTTCCTGGAAGCGCTTATGGACCAAGTATCATTTCTGCCTTCAAGGCGCCGATGCCTCAAGTCAATATCATGCCAACTGGCGGTGTGAGTCTGGACAATATGAAAGAGTGGTTCGATGCTGGTGTCGTAACAGTCGGAGTAGGTGGGAACCTTTTAGCACCCGCAGCTACAGGAGATTTCGACAAAGTAACGGAAGTCGCGCAACAGTATGCAGCAAAAATGAAAGAAATCAAGAGGTAGCTGCTTATGGGAAAAGTAGTGACACTCGGAGAAATCATGTTGCGATTGTCCACAGAACAGGGAACCCGTATCGATTCAAGTGAACGATTCGCTGCCCATTATGGCGGAGGGGAAGCAAACGTAGCAATTTCTTTAGCTAATTACGGACATGGAGCGATTTTTGCTACAAAAGTACCTGATAACGCATTGGGAAAAGCAGTCAAAAAGCACTTGCAATGCTATGGAGTAGATACGAAACAGGTATTATCTGGCGGGCCAAGACTAGGTACTTATTATATGGAAACTGGTAGTGGCGAACGCGCCGCCTCAGTGATCTATGATCGTGCCGGATCAAGCTTTGCTGAAATGGATCATTTGGAATGGTCGCTAGAGGAGTTATTCCAAGGAATAGATATATTTCACGTTTCAGGAATCACCCCAGCTTTGTCTAAAAAATGGCAAAAAATGACGAAACAAGTGATAGAAGCTGCAAAAAAAGCTGGCTGCCTGATCAGCTTCGATATCAACTATCGTGGAAAATTATGGACACAGCAAGAAGCCAGCGAAGTAATCCATCAGCTTTTACCTTTAGTAGATATCTGCTCAGCTGGAAAAATGGATGCTCTTTATTTGTTAGGTATCGAGAAAGCGCCAGAAGCAGAAGAACAACCTCTAATTTATTATTATCAAAAAATGCAGGAAAAGTTCCCGAATATTCAGGTGTTTTATTCGACCAAGCGTACCGTTCATTCAGCAAGTGAAAATGAATTGAAGGGGACATTGTGGATGAACCATGAATATGTGGAATCCCAAGTCCATAGAATTACCCCAATCGTGGATCGAGTAGGTGGCGGAGATGCTTTTGCAGGTGGCGTGCTCCATGGGATTTTATCCAATATGTCTCCGCAAGAAATCATTGATTTTGCTACGGCAGCTTCTGCCTTGAAGCATACGATCCATGGGGACTGCAACCAATTTAGTCAAGAAGAAGTCGCACAATTTTTAGCATGCGGCTCTGGAAAAATCATTCGATAGAAGGAGTAGAAGAAAATGCAAGAAATGGAAACACGTTATACACACAGTCCAGAAGATATCCGTCATTATTCAACGGAACAATTGAGAAAAGAATTTTTAGTAGAAAAGGTATTTGAACCAGGGAAAATCAGTTTGACTTATACGCACAACGATCGAATGATCTTTGGTGGAGTGACACCTACTGAAAAAGAATTAGAAATCACATTAGACAAAGAACTAGGTGTTGATTACTTCTTAGAGCGTCGTGAACTAGGTGTGATCAATATCGGTGGACCAGGATTTATCGAGATCGATGGGCAAAAAGAAGAAATGAAAAAACAAGACGGATACTATATCGGAAAAGAAACACGACATGTTGTATTTTCTTCTCAAGATGCTGAAAACCCAGCTAAATTCTATATTAGTTCTGTTCCAGCTCATCATAAATATCCAAATGTAAAAATCAGTATCGACCAAGTAAAACCAATGGAAACTGGTGAAGACCTGACACTGAATGAACGTAAAATCTATCAATACATCCATCCAAATGTATGCGAAAGCTGTCAATTACAAATGGGTTATACGATTTTAGAACCAGGAAGTGCTTGGAATACGATGCCTTGTCATACACATGAACGTCGTATGGAAGCTTATGTCTACTTTGATTATGCCAATGAAGATACACGTGTGTTCCACATGATGGGCAAACCAGATGAAACAAAACATTTAGTTGTAGACAATGAACAAGCTGTTATTTCACCAAGCTGGTCGATCCATTCAGGTGTAGGTACAAGCAATTACTCATTCATCTGGGCAATGTGCGGAGAAAATATCACTTATACAGACATGGATATGGTGCAAATGGATCAATTAAAATAAGCATAAAGGAGAGAAAATGATGGAATTTAGTATGGATATGTTTCGTTTAGATGGAAAAGTAGCATTAGTCACCGGTGCTGTCTATGGTATTGGATTTGAGATTGCACGCTCTTTAGCTACAGCAGGAGCAAAAATCGTATTTAATAACTTGAATCAAGAATCAGTTGATGAAGGTATAGCGCATTATAAAGAAGCAGGCATCGATGCAAAAGGTTATGTCTGCGATGTGACCGATGAAGAAGCGGTTCAAGCGATGGTTCAACAGATCAAAGAAGATGTAGGTTCAGTTGATATTCTAGTCAACAATGCAGGGATCATCAAACGGACACCGATGATCGAAATGGATGCGGCAGACTTCCGCCAAGTAATCGACGTGGATTTAAATGCCCCATTCATCGTTTCAAAAGCAGTTATTCCGGATATGATCGAAAAAGGCGGCGGTAAAATCATCAATATCTGCTCCATGATGAGTGAATTAGGACGCGAAACGGTCAGTGCTTATGCTGCGGCAAAAGGCGGATTAAAAATGCTGACGAAAAACATCGCTTCTGAATACGGTCAATACAATATCCAATGTAATGGAATTGGACCAGGTTATATTGCTACACCGCAAACTGCTCCATTACGCGAAACACAAGAAAACGGTGAACGTCATCCATTCGATCAATTTATCGTTGGACGTACGCCAGCAGCACGCTGGGGCGAGCCAATCGATTTGGCTGGACCATCTGTCTTCTTGGCTTCTAGCGCATCTGATTTCGTTAACGGCCATGTCTTGTATGTGGACGGAGGCATACTTGCCTATATCGGGAAACAACCTTAAAAGAACTTTAGTACACCGTTTAGTGGAGAGGTTGTGAAATCAGCGGATTGAACGAATACCGAAGGATAGCTGATTAAACATCATTTATTCGAAAAAAGAGGCTGGGACAGAAGCGTTTAACTCCAAGAAATAAGAAGGAATTCACGAAAATTGCTTTTTAAATTTTTGTGAATTTCAGCTTATTTCCGAAGGAGTTGCTTTTGCTTCCGCCGTTTATACGTGTTTAGAGCGTGAGACAAAAGTATTCTTTACTTTTGTCCCACGCTCTTTTCTGTGCGTCTTCCATACTTCACTAAGTCGATCCCTCTTGCTTCGCACCAATCCTTCACTGGTCCGGAAAAGATCAGAGATTGTTGGTGTAGGGCCGCGGTATTCGTTGCGCCGACCATAGTATAAAGCAGACGAAGCTCTTCTTGCCATTGCTTCATCAGTATAATAGTTTCTTCTACGCCGTGATTCATCAGATGCGTCAGTACGGTTCCTGAAGTACCCACTGCATTTGCGCCGAGACAAAGGGCTTTAAATATGTCATAGGCATTGCGGATACCTCCGGAGGCTAGGATTTCCATAGAAGTGTCTGCTTCATTTGCTTCAAGCAATGAAGAGACTGTCGATTGCCCCCAGTCAGCTAAATAACTCAGTTCCCGCTTGGAGCGACGGGCGTTTTCGATCTGGGTGAAGCTTGTTCCGCTTCGACCGCTGATATCAACTGTATGAACTCCTAAAGCAGCTAGATCATTGAGCGTTTCTCTTGTCATGCCAAAACCGACTTCTTTTACGATGAGGGGGACGTCAATGGCTGTTTGAGTCTCTTGAATAAGTACTTTCCAATTGGTAAAATCACGGTCTCCCTCAGGCATAACCAACTCTTGAGGTGCATTCAAATGAATCTGTAAGGCATCTGCGTGAAACAATCGGATAGCTTCTTTGGCTCTTTCGACAGAAGTCCCTGCACCGATGTTGGCAATGATTTTCCCGTGAGGATATTCTTGTCGCATAATCGTATAAGTATCGGCTAAAGAAGGGTCTTTCAAGGCAGCGCTGACTGAACCAGTGGCAATCATCAAATCTGCTTCTCTTGCGACGATTGCAAGATCTTGGTTGATTTTTTTTGTTTTTTCGCTTCCGCCAGTCATCGCATTGATATAAAATGGGCTGCTTAGTGTAAACCCAACTGCCTGTGTACTTAGATCGACATCAGAAACTGCTATTTGCGGCAAAGGGTTATGGATGATCCGTACGAAGTCAAATTCGTTTTTTTGTTTATCATGAAAGGCTTTAGCTAGTGAAACATGTTCGTCTTTTCGATTCATCGGTTTTCCTTTCTTTGATCGCTATAGACATGTAACGGCAGTGGAGTGATTTCTGCTTTTTCCCATGCACTCATTAAAGGAAGGATGCCAGATTTCTGGTCAACAATTACGATTCCGCAATCGCCACCACCTGCACCAGAAGATTTTGCGGCTCCTTCATACTGTTCAGCTAAATTACACAATTTGTTCAAAGCAGGCGTTTCGATGACGACCCCAGTGATTGCAGATAAATCATGCAGTAATTGTCGGTTTTTTCGAATCATCTGTTGGATCAACGTTACATTATTTTCTTTAAACCCTTTGATCATTTCGTTGACACATTCTGTACTGTTTTTTAAGAAAAGCTGATAAGCCACCATTTTGTCTTCTCTCGAACGGTGAACTTGATCGACCAAATCAGAAGTAGAGGCAGGGCTACCCGTCCAACCAATCAATAAACGTAAATCTTCAGGAGCAATCAATGGCTCAATGGATAGACCTGGCCAATCCAGGGCAAGTAACTCACTGATAGAATGCTGAGTTTCTTGTTCTTGGAGCCAAGGATGGTCGAAGGTTGAGAAAGCGATCCAGCCACCATAACAGCTAGCAGCGATGTCGCCGCAGGAACCATTATCTTGAACTGCTAAATTGGCTAGTGCTGCAATCTTGAAAATCTCCAACTGAGATAAATTCAACGCGTAAAAAACATTCAAGGCTTTGACCGTTGCAACGGTCACGGCACCGCTAGAACCCAATCCATATTTCCGGCCATTTGAACTGTCTAACTCACTTGTTACTTTCAGATCATAAAAGGATAAAAGAATGTTTTTTTCTTGTGCATACTTTTCAGTCAAACGAATAGCAGCAAGGATATAATGAAAAGGATTTTCCCGAATATCTAAAACTAATTCTCCGTTGCGTCTTGTCCAACGTACAGGCATCCCACTATATTGTGCAGATTGGATACTTCCGACTTTTCGTGCGGATTCTACAGTGACTGTTACGAATTGATCGACTGCAGCGATAACTGCTGGATGGCCTGTTTCAACAACTGCATATTCTCCGGCAATATAGAGTTTGCCTGGTGCAGATACTTCAATCATAAAAATCTCCCTTTATTCAATAATCGCAATTCCTGGACCAGCATGGGCAGTAATTACTTGTTCTTTGCTAAATAATTTGGTAAAAGCTTCTTGTACCTCAGATAAATAGGTGTTTTCCACTAAAACTTTGACATTAGGGCCAGCATCCATCGTAAAGTAGCATGGAATGCCTTTTTTTCTCAATTGCCGCACTGCATCCATCGCTTTTAAGCTGTCAGGAGACCAGTAAGTGAATGGAGGCTGGGCAGCTAAAGTCGTTCCATGCATTTTTAGTCCGTTTCTTTCCATCGTTTCTCCGAGAAGTTGGAAATCTTTTGTTTTGATTGCTTGTTTCAATTGATATAGATCCCCTTCAACGGAATCTAACCAGCCTTGATAAAAACTGGATGTTTCGACTGTCCGACGCATCCCATTTCTGCTGGACACTTCTTTTTTCTGGTCGTTGATCAAAACGAAAACCATTGCTAAATCGTCTTCGAAAGCATCGGAAGGGACTGGCTTAGCGTAAGAACTTAAGTCGTCATGGCCTTTTTCCCATTCGACGAAACCACCGAAAATACTTCGGCAAGCTGAACCAGACCCGCGTCGAGCAAATCTTGAAAGAGAGAGATCGTCTAATCCAAGCTTAAGAGCAGTATTGCAAGCTCCTGCTAAAGCAGCTAGCCCGCTGGCAGAGGAGGCTAATCCAGCTGCGGTAGGAACGAAATTCTGACTGATTACTGAAGCTTTTAGTGAGAGGCCGGCTTCTTTACGAAAAAGGTCAAGAAACTGACTGACTTTTTTTGTTGCTTTTTCGTCTTGCAAGGTGCCATCTAGATAAAATTCATCTACCATATAGCTATCAGAAAAGATGACTTCTGTCTCTGTATAAAATGCATCCAATGTTAACGAAAGGCTGTTGTTCATTGGAAGGATGAGTTCTTCATTTTTCTTACCCCAATATTTGATTAGAGCAATGTTGGTATATGCGCGTGCTTTGCCTTTAAACATAGGTATGTACTCCTAATCCTTGTATCCAAGTTTCAGCAGCACCCGCATCTTCAAGTGCTTGACTGATTTCTTGGGCTTTTGTTTTTGTTTGTGCTAATGCAATCATACAGCCACCGCGTCCACCGCCAGTTAATTTGGCACCCAATGCCCCGGTATCTTTTGCTGTTTGGATCAATAGATCAAGAAAATCATTGCTGATTGTCAGCTTTTCCAGAAGTGATTGTGATTCATCCATTGTCTGTGCCAACATTTCTGGTGAATTTTCAATGATTGCTTGTTTTGCTTGCTTCGTCAAGTATCCTAATTTTTGGATCATTTGTCCAGTTTCATGAGGCTGGGTTTCAAAGAGGTGAGCGACATCTTTGACGGCTTCTCTTGTTTGTCCTTTGATTCCTGTATCAGCGACAATCAAAAAAGCATCGATGTTCAAAGAAAAGTAGTCGAAAGGATGCCCTTTTGTAAAATAAATCGGCTGCAAGCTGCTAGTAGCGGCTGCATCGATTCCACTAGGATTACCGTGGGCGATTTTTTCCGAAAGCTGGACATTTTCTAATAGTATTTCACGAGACAAAGGAAATGCTAAGTAATCATAAAAAGCACGAGTGACTGCTGTGGCGACTGCAGCACTTGATCCCATTCCACGTTCAGCAGGAATCGTGCTTTCAATGGTCAGTTGCAAGTTTTTTTGGATGTCATGCTGTTTTTTTAAGTGAATGAATAATTTTTTGATATTTTTTAATGCATGAGGAGCTTCGGCTAAATTTCCTGAATAGTAGGAAGAAACCAGTTGATCGTCCATTGCATCCAGCTCTTCAAGGAATGCGGTGACTTTTGTTGCATAGAAAGGAAAGGCAATCGCTGGTTCTCCATAAACAACCGCGTGCTCGCCCATCAATATGATCTTTCCGCTTGATTCTCCTTGGCCATAGTTTGCCATAATCTAACTCCTTCTCACGTAAAAGTGATTTTTAAGCAAAAAATAAAGCGCCCAAAACGAGTTGCGCTGCTTCACGAATTTTTTTGTCCACTAAGGGTCTCAAAAAACATTCCTCCTTTATTTTACTAAAACCATCTCAGAAGTAAAACTAAGAATACGTTTTCTAAAGAAAAAACACTTTTTTCTTAAGAATTTTTTGACTTTTTTTCTTCTTTGACTAGAAAAAAATACAATTGACACTACTAGATATTGGGGGTATATTTAAAAAGGTTGGAGTTAAACACAATATTTAGTGATGAAGTGAGCTGGAGGTAAATGAGCGTGATCGTTTTAGCAGGTACAATTGGTGCCGGAAAATCAAGTTTAACAGAAATGATGGCTGAACACTTTGATAGTCAGGCATTTTATGAATCGATTGATGATAATGAAGTCTTGCCCTTATTTTATGCAAACCCTGAACAATATGCTTTTTTGCTGCAAATTTATTTTTTGAATAAACGTTTTGCAAGCATCAAACAAGCAATGAAAGATGACAATAATGTATTGGACCGTTCGATTTATGAAGATTCACTGCTTTTCCATCTAAATGCAGATCTAGGAAGAGCAACAGAAACAGAAGTTCGTGTGTATGATGAACTGCTGGAAAACATGATGGAAGAACTTCCCTATGCTGCCCATAAAAAACATCCGGATTTATTAGTTCATATTCGTGTATCTTTTGATACGATGTTGGAGCGTATCGAAAAACGTGGTCGTTCGTATGAACAATTGTCCTTTGATCCAAGTCTATACGATTATTACAAAGAATTGAACAGACGTTACGATCAATGGTATGAAGAATACAAAGAAAGTCCAAAAATCCAAATCGATGGAGACCGCTATAATTTTGTGGAAGATCCTCAAGCAAAAGAAGAAGTCTTGAAAATGATCGAAGAAAAATTAGCAGAGATTCGCCAAACCAAAGTAGCCATTTGATTTACAGTTGCTCAAATAAAGGGTAAACCTTTATTTGAGCGACTATTTTCTTTATACTGGAAACAAATGTCAGGAGGATAGAGTATGCGGGAAAAACACTATTTTAATCAAGACCGTAATTTTTGGATCAATGTACAGCAAAACGATGTGCTAGCTGTTAAAAATTTAAAAGAAGAATATGGCATTAGTGACGAGATGCTGACTTATTCTCTAGATAAAAATGAACGGGCGCGCGTAGAGTACGATTCTTTTGATGAAGCGTTACTGCTTGTATCAAATGTTCCGCACCAGCAAAAAGTCGATAATCATTATGAAACTAGTCCTATCGCTTTTATTTTAAAAGAAGACGGTTTGTTTACATTTACCACGCCGAATACCGAGTACGTGATTCGACTAATTCGATCGCTTTTGGAACGGATGCCAGACATGAGTGTATACAGTTTATTGTTTCGTACATTGTTTTTGATTTCTGATTCCTTTTTTCCTTTAATCGAGGAAGTGAATAGTGAACGTCAGCGGCTTAATCTGAAATTAAGAGAAAAAACAACGAACAAGAATCTGCTGCAACTTTCAGATTTAGAGATCGGTTTGGTTTACTTAGTTACAGGAACAAAACAAAATGTAGTACTTTTAGAACAAATCAAGGCACTGGCTATTTATCGCAAGTTGTCAGAAAAGGAAAAAGAAGAGTTGGACGATGCACTGATCGAAGCACGACAAGCAGTTGAAATGACGAACTTAGCTTCGCAGATTTTAGACCAGCTCTCTGGCACTTATAATAATTTGCTGAATAACAACTTGAATGACACGATGAAATTTTTGACGGTCTGGTCGCTGATCTTGACCGTTCCAACTATTGTGACAGGATTCTTCGGAATGAATCTCCAGTTACCCTTTACCCATTCCGTTTTCGGATGGGGAATCGCCTTGATCATCAGTTTGGTCTTATCTATTTGGATGCTTATTGCACTGTGGCGGCGGATTCGTTGATCTAGTCTTTGATCTGCAAACCAAGGGCTTGGGCGATCACAAGTGCTTGCTCTTGATTGACGATTAGTCCCGCCAAAGAATCTTGAGATAAAGCGATTGTTGTGAAGAAATTAGTCGTAAAGTCTAATCCCTTCAGAGAAGTTCGAAACCAGTTCGAACCGGTTAACTGATTGTCAGACAAAAAAAGGTTTTTCCAAGTGACCTCATAAAATTCGCTGTCTTCTAATTGACAATGATCGAAGGAGACAGCTTTCAAGTTTGTACTACTAAAGGAAGCCATCGAAGCAATACAATCAGTGAAAGTACAGTCTCGAAGATAACTTTCGGCAAAATTCGTACCTGTTAATTTACATTGATGAAACACGACTTGGTGGAAACTGCCACCAATCCACTCCAGATTGGAAAAATCACATTTTTCAAAAATGACATTACTGCATTCAAAATGACGTAAACCTGTTTTTTGCATCGTAAGTTTTTGGATATGACTCTCTCTTAATACCATATTTTTGGCATCGAGATAGCTTTGGTCACCTCCGTTGATCAGAAGACCAGAGAAGATCTCCTCATCTTCTAAATAAAACTCTCCCTTTGTAAGAAGAGGAAGAGAAGGTGGAATAGGTTCGATTTTTTTCATGTGGGTTCACCTCGTTTTTCTTTAGTATAGCAAAGAAGCGGGAATCACTGCTAGAAAGTCTGCTAATCTAATCATTTTCAGAAAAGGAAGACAAACTGTATGAAAAACATTGACAAAAAGATTAGTTTTTGCTATACTATGATGGTTGAGAAATAAAAGCAGAAGCACCCGCTTCTCGCCTTAGTTGATAATGTCACTGGGCTAGATAGTTTTCACTGGTTCTATTAGGTGAAGTACGCGCGGGTTCTGTAAGAGAACTCGTTTTTTTATTGCCGTTTATTCGGTAAGCTTTTCTTTCTCTCATAATATTTGGAGGTGAATGACCATAGCAAAGGATATGATGGTTAACGACGGCATTCGTGCACGAGAGTTACGATTGATCGGTTCAGATGGTGAGCAATTAGGAGTTAAGACAAAAGCAGAAGCATTGAATATTGCAGAACAAGCAAACTTGGATCTTGTGTTAGTTGCCCCTGGTGCGAAACCACCAGTTGCGCGAATCATGGACTACGGTAAATACCGTTTCGAACAACAAAAGAAAGACCGCGAAGCGCGTAAAAAACAAAAAGTGATCAATGTAAAAGAAGTTCGCTTAAGTCCTACGATCGACTTGAATGACTTCAATACAAAACTTCGTAATGCACGTAAGTTCTTGGAAAAGGGCGATAAAGTGAAAGCTTCTATCCGTTTCAAAGGCCGTGCCATTACCCATAAAGAAATTGGTCAAAAAGTCTTGAATCGCTTAGCTGAAGAAACTGCGGATATTGCAACAGTGGAACAAAAAGCGAAAATGGACGGACGCAGCATGTTCTTGACGCTGGCACCGAAAAACGACAGTAAGTAATTTGAATGACTAACTGGCTGTTGGACAGCCGATAGTCGGATAACGAAAGATTTTGAGGAGGAAATATAGTCATGCCAAAACAAAAAACACACCGCGGATCAGCAAAACGTTTCAAACGTACTGGTAAAGGCGGATTGAAACGCTTCCGCGCGTTTACAAGTCACCGTTTCCACGGCAAAACAAAAAAACAACGCCGTCAATTGCGTAAAGCAAGCATGGTTTCTAGTGGCGACTTCAAACGTATTCGCCAACAACTAGCAAAAATGAAATAAGAAGTACAAATAACAGAATCTGAAGATTTATTTTTATTAGGAGGAATTATACATGGCACGTGTTAAAGGTGGAACAGTAACTCGTAAACGTCGTAAAAGAGTGCTAAAATTAGCAAAAGGTTACTACGGTTCAAAACACACTTTATTTAAAACAGCAAAAGAACAAGTAATGAATTCATACAACTACGCATATCGCGATCGTCGTCAAAAGAAACGCGACTTCCGTAAATTGTGGATTGCTCGTATCAACGCAGCAGCTCGTATGAATGGCTTGAGCTACTCAAAATTAATGCACGGTTTGAAAGTTGCTGAAATCGACATCAACCGTAAAATGTTAGCTGACTTGGCTGTTAACGATGCAGCAGCATTTACTGCATTGGCTGACCAAGCAAAAGACGCTTTGGCTAAATAATTAAATAAACGTTGTCGTATCAACGTATACCCCGCCTTTATTGAGCGGGGTTTTTATTATTGTTTTAAGACCTAATTGAGCTCGCAAAGCGAGTAAAACACAAAATTACCTGCTATGCGGATGGCAAAAGTGTCAAGGTCGTATGGATTGAACATAAAATGTGAAAGTCAGAGTCTTTAGGCGCTGTCCGGTATTGTGGCTTTTTATAGTTCTGAAACAAACCACCCTTTTGAAGCGTGGTTATGATTATTTCAGCTAGTTAAAAATCTGATGCTTGGTTAATCTAACTATGTTAGTATTGAATAAATAAGCTTTTTTGTGGAAAATTAAAAGAGCTAACAAGGAGTGGAAGCAAATGAGTGTTTACCGAATTACAGCGTGTATACAAGTGAAAGGGGACTATCAAGCTTGTTATGATTTTTATACGGAAAAAATAGGGCTGGTACCGATCTATGGTGATGGATCAGGTCCTTATACAAGTTTTGCATCAAAGAAAGAGGAATCTCCCTTTTTTGCGATGTTTCAAATAGGAGCTGTAGTTGAACAAATGGAGAGTTATCCTATTTCGGATAATCGGATCTCGTCTGACACCCTCTCAGCAACTTTTCATACCACAACCTTTGATGATGATTACAATAGAATGGTCAATGCTGGAGTAGTGTTTGAAGTTGGGAAAAAAGTATTAGGTGAAGGTGCAGAAGCTTTTCATATAGCTTACTTTCGTGATCCAGAAGGGAATTTGATGAGCTTGGAGGACGGTGGAGTATAGTCAGAACTGTGTTGCTAAGGACAGGTAAGTTTTTAATTCTCTTTTTTGTCTGTATAAGTTATATAGTCAAAACTACCGTTTCGGTACTTAAGGTGTAAATGGTCATGGTAAAACAGAGAGAAAAAACGTTCACACTTATAATTTACAGAAGGAGTGCTCCAAGTTACTCGAGAGACTAAAGATGTATTGATGAACTATAGGCGCTTAGTACGCGTCTTACAGGTTGTTCGTATTCTCTTGATGAAGGTTGTGTATCGTGTATCGAAGAAAGTTTCATGAACGAAGCAACAAAGCCGCAGTTTGTGGGTGAATGTGGGTTACAGAATCTGCTTGAATTTAGGAAATGCCCAAAATGGTTAGTCCTAAAGTAGCGCTTGCCGATATTAGAATGTAGCTGAGGGCAAAAATGCGCTGTCCACAGAAATGCGGTGAGCAGTACATAGCTATGGTTTTAACTCATAAAGAAAAAGAGTAACCCTCAATGCACATGAGTATGCTCTTTATTCCAGCATACAAAGGAAAGAAGATAACGAAAAGTTATGTTCTTACCTCTTTTTTGTTTACAATCTTCCATCAAATGAAACAGGACAATAACGTATAAGTCTAAAATAGCATAATTAAGGTTTTTTAATTGAAAACTGAACATTTATGGTCATCCTTTAATGAAAGCGCTAACTACATAAGTTAGAATGAGTTGACTGATATATTAGTTTGTTTATCAGAAAAACAAAATGGACGGAGGAATAACATGAGTGATATTATTATTGGTATTTTGTTAGTTATCTCATTCTTTTTCATGGTCTGGTACTGTGTAAAAGGCTACAACTTGATGGTCGGCTTTGCCATCATGGCTACTGTATGGATGGGATTAGCGTTAGTCGGAAACACGTTTTCACAAAACCCGGCGATGGAAGGGCAAGGAGTAATTGATGTGTTGACGCATATCTATACGACGGGACCAGCTGAGTACGCCAAATCGATCTTGGTAAATGTCTTCTTTGGTGCCTTTTTCGGGCGTGTTCTAGTAGATAGCGGAATCGCAGCTACCCTGATTCGTAAGGTAGTTGAACTTGGAGGGGACAAACCAAGAATCACGATGAGCTTACTATGTATTGTAACCGCTGTTATCTTCATGTCGATGACAGGAATCGGACCAGTGATTTCTATTGCAGTTATTGTATTGCCGATCTTGATGTCATTAGGTATCTCAGTACCGGTTGCACTGTTCTCGTTTATGGGCTCGATTATGGCTGGAATCTTTGCTAATATCGTTAATTTCAAACAATATCAAACGATTTATGCTGGTTTCAATCCAGCGGCTGAAAGCTATACTTATAATGACTATTTCCAAATTGGGATGATTGGGATGATTGTAAGTCTAGTTGTGGTACTAACGGTTGCTAATATATCAATGAACAAAAAAAAACGCTATGCAATGGCAGCAAACGTACCAGCTGAAGGTGGCGACGCACCAATGATCTCATGGTTAGCCGTATTATTACCAGTTTTAGGGGTCGTTCTTTTAGATCTTCCAATCATCTTAGGTTTTATTCTAGCAGGTATCTGGGCATTGCTGTTTACTGGAAAATTGCGCGGAGGTTATAAAGAAATCTGTCGTCAGTTTGCGAAATTATTTACAGATGGCGCAGTCGATGTTGCACCAATGGTTGGTTTCTTGATGACCTTAGCGATGTTCAATAATTCAGCTGCATATGCTTCTCCTTATTTTTCAGCTATTTTTGGAGATTGGATACCGCAATCACCATTAGTCTTGGCAATCGTATTTGCTATATTGACACCACTAGGATTTTTCCGCGGTCCAATGAATCTAGTCGGTTCAGGCTCAGCTATTTTAGCTGTCGTGTTAGCTGTTAATCCAACGATGTCGCCAGCCTTTTTGTTCCCGTTATTTGCAATCACAACGATTGCTCCTCAGCATTTAGATATTACACAATCTTGGGTTGCTTGGGGATTAGGTTATACAAAAGTAACTTCTCGAGAATATATGAAGAAATCCATCCCAACTGGTTGGATTATCGGTGCGATCTTATGCCTGATCACGTTCTTATTGTACGGGAACGCCTAGTAAACAAAACGTCGATAAAAACGATTAGATGAATGGAGGAAAAGAAAATGAAACGTTTTGTGCGAATGGGAATTGATGTTGGCGGTACACATACGAAAGCAGTCGCAATCGATAATGCGACGCACGAAATCATCGGAAAATCTTCAGTGAAAACAACCCACGATGATGTCCGTGGAGTAGCCGCAGGTGTCGTTCAGTCTTTTCAAAATTGTTTGCGGGAAAATAATATCAGTCCAGAAGATGTTGTGTTTGTTGCACATTCTACCACACAAGCGACTAATGCACTGATTGAAGGAGACGTAGCAAAAGTCGGCGTAATCGGGATGGCAAAAGGTGGATTAGAAGGTTTTTTAGCAAAACGACAAACTAGATTGAACGATATCGATTTAGGGAATAAGAAAAAAATAGAGATTGTCAATGCATTCTTACCTGTCAAACACTTAAATGTAGACCGTGTTTCAGAAACGATTTCTTCTTTAGAAAGAGAAAGAGCGGAAGTCTTGGTTTCTTCTATGGCATTTGGAGTAGATAATGGGGAACCAGAACGAGTTGTTTATGAAGCAGCATCTGTGAAAGCGATCCCTACAACGATGGCTTCTGACATTACGAAATTATATGGATTAACAAGAAGAACTCGGACAGCAGCGATCAACGCATCTATTTTACCAAAAATGCTAGATACGGCAACCTCGACAGAAGATTCCGTACGAGAAGCAGGGGTCAATGTTTCTTTGATGATTATGCGCGGAGACGGCGGAGTAATGGAAATCAATGAAATGAAAAAACGTCCTGTCTTAACCATGCTTTCCGGTCCTGCTGCATCAGTCATGGGCTCCTTGATGTATTTAAGAGCATCTAATGGTGTTTATTTTGAAGTAGGCGGAACAACAACCAATATCGGAGTCATAAAAAATGGACGTCCAGCAATTGATTATTCAATTGTAGGTGGCCATCCAACATATATCTCTTCATTAGATGTTCGGGTTCTAGGTGTGGCAGGCGGTTCGATGGTACGGGCTAATCAGTCAGGAATCATCGATGTCGGTCCACGTTCTGCACATATTGCCGGTCTAGATTATGCGGTATTTACGGAGACAGAAAAAATCAAAGGCCCTAAGGTTGAATTTTTCTCTCCTAAAGAAGGAGATCCTGCTGATTACGTCAAAGTAGTGATGGAAGACGGAGAAGAAGTGACTATTACAAATACATGTGCAGCCAATGTCTTAGGCTTAGTCCAAGAAGAACATTTTTCTTATGGAAATGTTCCGTCTGCACGTAAAGCCATCCAAGCATTAGCTGATTATTGTCATACGACGGTTGAAGACATTGCAGAACAGATCATGGAAAAATCCTATGCTAAGATTGAACCGGTGATTTTAGAATTGGCAGACAAGTATCACTTGGAGAAAGATCAGATTTCTCTTGTAGGTGTAGGGGGTGGCGCCGCCTCATTGATTACTTACTTTAGTAATAAAATGGGTGTGAAATATTCGATTCCTGAAAACGCCGAAGTGATTTCTTCTATTGGTGTAGCACTTGCAATGGTCCGAGATGTTGTAGAACGTATCATCCCTTCGCCAAGTAAAGAAGATATACGATCGTTGAAAAATGAAGCGATGAATAAAGCGATTGAATCAGGCGCTACACCAGAATCGATCGAAGTCCACGTAGAAATCGATCCACAGGCTTCAAAAGTAACGGCTATCGCTACTGGTTCTACGGAAGTGAGAGCAACTGATCTAACCAAGGAGATCACAACAGAAGAAGCACTAGAGCTTGCTGCAGAGGATATGCGATTAAATAAAAATGAAGTTTGCTTATTGGAAAATACACCTTTCTTTTATGTATGCGGCGAACAGAATCGTTCAAAAAATGCTGGAAGTCTTCGGATCATCGATCAAAAAGGATTTATCAAGGTCCAACGTGGACATGCTTCATGTATGAAAACAACTGCAGCCAATTATATGACAGCTGTCGAACAACTTTGGGAAGATATGGCAGTTTATCAAACTGAATTGATCGCCCGACCAGAATTTTATCTCTGTTTAGGAGCAAGAGTCTCTGATTTTACAGCGACGGATCTGGAACAACTACAGCTTTTGATGGATCTGGAAGTATCTACTATGGAACCAGAGGAAGAAGTGATCGTCGTTGCCGGAAATATCAAACAAACATAAGTTAGAAGAGTTACTAAACGAATTACAACAGATCCCCGAAGAAATTTGGGGATTCTACCAGTTTCGGCGAGATTTATTTTGGAAAAAGATTCCTTTGTCTAAGCAGAAAATTCTTATACAAAAATCAATCGATTGTGGTATCGAAACGGCATGTAGCATCAAAAAAAAGTACCCTTTTGCCGATGTAGGAGAAATTTGTGAACAAATGGCTGTTCCAATCGTTTCCTGTGAATCAGAGCAAATAAACGAACGAATCACTTTTGCAACTTATGCAGAAGATGAAGGGATCCGATTGATGACGGAGCCGTTAGAAAAATTAAAATGTTCAGGACTAGCTTCGATCTCTAAAGAAACAGCGCAAGCTTTGATTATTGGACATGAACTATTTCACCACATCGAAGCTTCTGTTAAGGGAATTTATACGCAAAGCGAAAAAATTGTGCTGTGGCGGTTGCCTTTTTATACACATCAATCAAACATTCGTGCATTGAGCGAGATAGCAGCGATGAGTTTTTCAAAAGAGATGAATCAAAGCGATTTTTCGCCTTATGTATTAGAGGCAGTCTTACTTTGGTCATATAATGAAATTCGTAGCCAAGGGATCTTAGAAGAAATAAAAGAAATAGAAAAAAGATGTACGGAGTATGATTTAGATTACAAATAAAGAGACTGTGACAAAAGTCGTGTCATAGTCCTTTTTTTCCGAATAAACGGTGTTCTCCTGTCAACTCCTCGGTCACAAGTCAAAATATTCAACAAACATGAGAAGCTGTTTTTTGAAATTGTTCCTTGTGACTCGGAGATGAACGGCAGGCTCACGACCTCTTGGAAAACGGTGTTCAAAAGCTTGCATCTGCGGTAATAAGTCCAGCCAAGTTAAAAACATAAGAAGCTATTTTTACTTGGCTGTTCTTATTACTTGATGCAGGGCAGCTTTTTCACAACCTCTCAATAAACGGTGTGCAATCAGCTGACCCTCGGTATTAGCTCAAAAAAAACGACAAAATATGTGGAACTATTTTGCCGTTTCTTTCTCTAATACTCAGGTCAAAACGCTGATTCCACAATCTCTTATTTGATGGGTCTGTCCTGAATATCTTCAAAATAATCGGGGTAATTATGAATCACGTATTCTTGCTCCTCGATAATCATATGTAAATGCATCGTGCAAAGAAATCCGACTTCATCAAAGTTATGATCAATCATTGATTGAAGCATTGTCTGATGTTCATCTAATACTCGACCCCAGTCTAATTCTGAAATCGTCAAACGTAACCATCTGAAACGGTTCAAGTGCGTACTATAACTTTCTAGCCAATCCCAAATTTCTCGTTTTCCAGCAATTTCATAACAAGTTCGGTGAAAATCAGTATCCAAATCAAAAAAAGCTTTTTTATTTTGAGCGATCACTGCCTGATCGGTTTGTTCTAGTATTTTTTCTAGTTTAGCTTGATCTTGCTTGGTCATTTTCGCGCTGCATTCTTGCAGGATCGGTTTTTCCAACTTTTCCCGCGTATAACGGGCTAATGAAGCAGATCGGATATCGATTTTTGAAACATAAGTGCCGGACTGTGGAATGGTTTTTACAAGCTCTTGATTGCGCAGTTGGATCAGTGCTTCTCGAATCGGTGTACGCCCGATAGCTAGTTGTTCTTCTAACACTTTATCGGAGATTTTACTTCCAGGTGCTAACTCGGAATAAATGATTTGTTTACGTATAGATTCATAAGCTTGCTGTTGCAAATTATTGATAACCATTTAACCTTCCTTTCTATGCAGATATAATCTATTATAACATAAATCGCTTACAAATCGTGTGGGCATAAAAACACAGTCTGCAAAAAAAGCCCTGATAGGCATGCCTATTAGAGCCTCGAAAAGAAAAATATTGAATCAATCTGGTCGTACCTCTTGGATCGGTTTGACACGACCGCCGATTCTTTTAGCAAAAGCTTCGGATTCTTTTTTGTCTTTGAAAATGAGCAGATTGTCTAAGTTTTTTTCCCGAGTGCGACAGCCAGTTTTATCGATGTAACCGTGCATTACTTTAACGACATACATGGGGATCACCTGCTTTTTTCTTTTCATTATACGAACTACTCGACACAATACAAGAAAAATGCTTAGACGGTCTTTATTAAGAATTTACATCATCCAAAGAAGCGTACGCTTGGAATAACTGATCTAACTCCGGATTGACTTTGCTCAGCTTCACTAATCGTTGCGAATCAGAAAGTAAAAAACAGTGTTTACTACTGCCAGTAGTTTTTAATTTTTTGTCTTCAGTTCCCACAATTTCGTAGCTAAAATCCAACCGTGTTCCCGTATACTTTTGGATAGTTGGATGGATGCTCACTTTTTCTCCGTAATGGATCATTTCTTTATAGCTGCAATTTACTTCCAGAACGGGGATGATGATCCCAGATTCTTCGATTTTTTTATAGGGAAACCCTAGATGTACCAATAAGGCTGCCCGAGCCTCTTCAAACCAGCGGATATAATTGCTGTGATGAATAATCCCCATTTGATCTGTTTCATAATAAAAAGGTTCTCGCACATAACCTGTAAATTTCTCCATGACTCATGCCTCGTTTTCCATTGATTTTTTACAAAAATAATTCATCCATTTCGGAAGTGCTTCGCTGATTTGTGTCGGCAAAACAATATATTGTTCTTTTGCCAGCTGGTCTCCAATGAAACTATGAAGATAAACAGCTGCTGCAATCGTTTGGTCATTTTGAGGAAACTGGGCTAAAAATCCTGTGATCATCCCAGCTAAAGTGTCACCCATGCCGCCTGTTGCCATAGCAGCAGAACCTAAAGGATTGGTGTAGAAGTGCTGGTGACCATAAATTTTTGTCTCATGACTTTTCAAAACGAGCACAGCACCGATTTCCTGTTGCTTCTTTTTGTTTTCTTTATCCCGTTGTTCTTGTATCGGTAGAGAACTCAACCGTTGCCACTCCATTTGATGAGGTGTAAGTACAGTTTGTTCGGGATAGGGTAGCAAAAGTTGATTAGCAGCAAGTAAACTTAAAGCAGAGCCATCAATCACCAGCCATTGTTCTTTTGATTGGTTTTCTAGTACTTGTTTGAAACGTTCCAAACTCTTAGAAGAAGTACCCAATCCGGGACCAATCAAGAGTACATCTGCTTGCTTTATTACGGAAAGAAACTGGTCAGTATCCGTCCAATCTACAATCATTGCTTCTGGCAGATGGCTGTGAAGAGCACTCCGATTTTTTTCATCAGTTACTACAGTCGTGAGACCCGTTCCACTGTGTACGGCAGCTAAAGCACTCATAATGATTGCTCCGCCATATTGTTCATTGCCACCAATCAAAACGATACGTCCAAATGTTCCTTTATGTGAAATTTTTGGACGAGGTGTGATGACTCTTTTCACTAGTTGTTCGTTTATCAGCATCGAAAAACCTCCTTTTACTCATTATAGCGTATATTTTTTTTAGAGAAAAACAGATAAGAAAAGGAATTGTCAGATTTTTTGAACTATTTTTTTCTGTAATTTGTGGTATCATGAACACGAAGACTTAAATAAGTGGAGGATTAACTTTATGACAATTGATTGGCAAAAAGAAGTAGAAGCACGTAAAGAAGACTTGCTTGAAGACTTGAAAAATCTTTTACGTGTCAACAGCGAGCGCGATGACTCAAAAGTAACACCAGATGCACCATTTGGACCTGGACCTCGCGACGCATTGAAACATATGTTAGCTTATGGCGAACGTGATGGATTTAAAGTAAAAAATGTCGATAACTATGCAGGGCATATTGATCTTGGCGAAGGAGACGAAACGCTAGGGATATTTGGACACATGGATGTCGTTCCTGCAGGAGATGGCTGGGACACAGATCCTTATGAACCAGTAATCAAGGATGGAAAGATCTTTGCACGCGGATCAAGCGATGACAAAGGCCCAAGTATGGCAGCTTATTATGCGATGAAGATCATTAAAGAACTTGACTTGAAACTATCAAAAAAAGTTCGCTTCGTAGTCGGCAGCGATGAAGAAAGCGGCTGGGGCGATATGGCTTATTATTTCGAACATGAAGAAGAACCAGATTTTGGTTTCTCACCAGATGCTGAATTTCCGATCATCAATGGTGAAAAAGGAAATGTTTCTTTAGCTTTACGATTCAAAGGCGACAATGCAGGAGATTATGTCTTGAAATCTTTTGTTTCCGGACTTCGCGAAAATATGGTGCCAGGAACAGCAACTGCAGCACTTCAAGTACCAAGTGTAGATGCAGCTATCGCGATGGAAGAAGCATTTTACCAATTCATCGAAGCAAATCCAGTAAGCGGAACGATTGAAGCGGACAATACGTATGTAAAAATCGAATTAGTTGGTAAAGGCGCACATGGTGCAAGCCCACAATCTGGTATCAATGCAGGTTCTTTCTTGGCATTGTTCTTAGATAACTATGAATTCCTAGGATCTGCTAAACAATTTATCCATGTAGCAGCTGCTTATGTCCATGAAGATTTTTATGGAGAAAAACTAGGAGTCGCTTATGAAGATGAAAAAATGGGCAAATTGACAATGAATGCTGGACTATTTGCTTTTGAAGAAAATGGTATAGAGGAAGCGAACTTCATCAATATGAATTTCCGTTTTCCAAAAGGTGTAACAGTAGACGGATTGCAAAGTGACATCGAACAAACAGTGGGGCAAGAAGGCGCAACAGTTACTCGTGGTGCTCGCGTAATGGAACCACATTACGTCCCAATGGATGATCCATTGGTGGCTACATTATTGCAAGTCTATGAAGACCACACTGGAGAAAAAGGCTACGAACAAATCATCGGTGGCGGAACTTACGGACGTTTGTTGAAACGTGGCGTTGCTTATGGAGCGATGTTCCCAGGATATACTGATACAATGCACCAAGCAAACGAATTTATGAGTCTTGATGACTTGTTCAGAGCAACAGCAATCTATGCAGATGCCATCTATCGTTTGGCGAAATAATTAATTAAAAAGAGGATCAAGAATTGCAAATTATTTTTGCAGTCTTGATCCTTTTTTTACTTTCTACTGTGGTATTCATGATAAACATGATATAGATTCAATTCATATTCTTTCTTAGCGTTCGTGACGACTGTATCCAAAATCAACCCTGTTACTAATGAAAGAAGTGCTAAAGTCATCAATCCAGTACTTAAAATCGCAGAAGGGATGCGTGTAATAAAGCTTGTCAGCATATATTCGCGAATCACAGGAATCCCCGTGACCAATCCAAATAAAAAGAAGAAGATGGTCCAAATCCCAAAGAAAAGCAAAGGCTTATAATCTTTAAACATTTTAATAATCATCATGATCACTTTGAATCCATCAGAGAATGTATTCAATTTTGATTCGCTGCCTTCAGGACGATCACGATAATCGATTGGGATCTCAACGAACTTGAATTTTTTATCTAAAGCATGGATCGTCAATTCCGTTTCGATTTGAAAACCAGAACTCATAATAGGAAAACTTTTGACAAAGATACGATTGAATCCTCGATAGCCGGTCATGACATCAAGAATTTTTGTTTTATACATTCTAGTAATTGTATTTCTAACAAGGTTATTTCCAAAATCGTGGAAAGGTCTCTTATTCTCATCAAAGTAGGTTCCATTTGATAGGCGATCACCAATGACCATATCTGCTTCACCAGAACGTAATTTCTCGAGCAAACCATGTACAGCTTCTGCAGGATAAGTATCATCGCCATCTACCATTAAATAATAGTCGGCATCGATATCAAAGAACATTTGGCGGATCACATTTCCTTTTCCTTGACGAGGTTCTTTTTTTACGATTGCTCCACCTTGAACGGCCAATTCGTATGTTCGATCGGTCGAATTATTATCATAGACATAAATATCTGCTTCTGGTAATTCTCGTTTAAAGTCTGCAATGACTGTTGAAATTGTTGCTTCCTCATTGTAACAAGGAATCAGAACAGCAATTTTTTCTTGTTGTTCCATTTTTCACTCTCCTTAACTATAGAAAACAAAAGCTAAATTAAAAATACCTCATAATCAAAGGAAATGCTAGTTTTTCCCGCTAAATATCATTTATTTAAAAAGAAAATACTGGTATATATGTTTGGAAAGCTCTATCTAAAAAACCACCCACTACAAAAGAAGGGCATGATACCTCTCTTTTGAATAGTGGGTGCGTATTCGTTCTCTCACTTTTTTGACGTATTAATCTGTTGCACCTTTTTTTCTTGAAATTTCTAATACGGTTCCTGTATGAGCATCTGCTAAAAATTCATAATAAACAGTTTCGCCATCTTCTATCCGAGAAAGACCTCCCCGATAAGCACTCGACCGAACGGCGAATTTCCTAATAGGTTCCTTTTCAAAAGAGATCCAAGAACCTTCGATTGCACCTTCTTTTAGAAAAGATGACTTGATATTTTCAAGTACTTGGTCTGCTGACAATACTTTTTTGCGATGATACCAAATCGTTGAAGCTACCCCGCTCAATAATCCTAGACCGATTCCAACTGCTAACCCGCCTTTAAAATAGCTTAGTTCGCTTTCTTCATACATGTGGACATACCTCCTTCTTCTCACTTGTTACTCCTTGTGCTTATTTTACCACACTCTCATATTTTCTTTGAAATAAATAACCGCTACCAGAAAAAATAAGCTATAATAAATACGATCGGTCTGCAGAAAAAATCATATTTTATCCGCAGATCAATATAAGTCTGAGAGGAGTTTAGTCTGAAATTTAGACGAATAGCATATGGAAGAAAAAACATTTCAACGAATCAAAGAGTTAACAGAATTACAAGGAACAAGCGGTTTTGAACAAGATGTTCGCGCTTATATGGAAAGTCATATGGAACCGCTGGTAGATGAGTTACAGTTAGATGGTTTGGGCGGCATTTTTGGTCTGCGCCATCATGAAGAAGCGGATGCACCCCGTGTAATGGTCGCAGCACATATGGATGAAGTCGGATTCATGCTGACACAAATCCAAGAAAACGGGCTTTTTAAAGTCGTACCTCTAGGCGGCTGGAATCCTTACGTTGTTTCTGCACAGCGTTTTACACTTAAAACCTCTACTGGTAAGAATTATCCATGTATTTCTTCTTCCGTTCCCCCGCATTTATTGCGAGGAACAAGCGGACAAAAATCAGTAGAAGTAACCGATATTTTGTTCGATGCTGGGTTTGAATCAAGAGAAGAGGCAATGAGTTACGGTGTCCTTCCAGGAGACACAATCGTTCCTTACGCTGAAACGATCAAAACAGCCAACGGAAAGAATATCATCAGCAAATCATGGGACAACCGCTATGGCTGTACAATGGTATTAGAAGCTTTAGAAGCGTTGCAAAATGAAACATTAGGTCATACATTGATTGCAGGCGCGAATGTCCAGGAAGAAGTAGGCTTGCGTGGTTCTAAAGCTTCTGTCAATAAATTCAAGCCAGATCTGTTCTTTGCAGTAGACTGCTCTGCAGCAGATGATACAGTGACGAAAAATGGCACATTCGGACATTTAGGAGAAGGTACATTGATGCGTATCCAAGATCCAGGTTTGATCATGCTTCCTCGTTTGCGCGAGTACTTGCTGGATATCGCTGAAACAAACAATATCCCTTATCAATACTTTGTTTCAAAAGGCGGTACAGATGCAGGTGCTGCTCATACACAAAACGAAGGAATCCCAAGTACAGTGATTGGCGTAGTGGGACGTTATATCCATACGCATCAAACGATGTTCAGTATTCGCGATTTTGAAGCTGCACGAGAAATGTTGATTCAAACACTGAAAGGTTTGGATAAATCAACAGTGAATACGATCGTATACGGAAAATAACGCGATAGTGAAACTATAAAATCTGGCAAAAGGTTGCTTTTGCCAGATTTTTTTTATAAAAAGAGGATCAATGTTTGTTAGTTCGAAAGAAAGGTGTATAATTTAATTGAAAAATACATAAACAGAAAGTAGAGGACAAAGAATGATTATCCCAAATAGTTTAGAAGAATTAGCAGGCTACGTAGAAACTGGAAAGAGTGTATTTTTCTTTACTGCCGGCTGGTGCGGAGACTGCCGTTTTATCAAACCGCAAATGCCTGAAATTGAAAATGACTTTTCTGATTGGCAATTTATTGAAGTAGACCGTGACAAGTACATAGATGTAGCCGCTGAATGGAACATTTTTGGTATCCCAAGTTTTGTCGTGATCCAAGACGGAAAAGAATTAGGTCGTCTAGTGAATAAAGATCGTAAAACAAAACAGGAAATCGAATCGTTCCTAGAAAGTGTAACGAAAGGCTGACATCTGTTAGGAGGGGTCAAGATGAATCAAGAATATAAGAATATTTTAGTAGGTATCGACGGTAGTGAACAAGCCCTTGCTGCTTTCAAAAAAGCAGTAGAAGTGGCTCGCCGTAATAATGGGAAAGTATATGTAGCAAACGTAATCGATCAGCAATTTTATAACTTTATGGGCTATGCACCTATTGATCAAAATCTAGTCGATCAGCAAACTGAAACAGCCAAGGAAATGATCGAAGAATGTAAAGAATATGGGAAATCTGTTGATTACACAAATATAGAAGGAATTATTGCATATGGTTCTGTTCGTGAATCCATGGCAGTCAAATTGCCAAAAAAATATGAGATCGATCTAATCATGGTTGGGCAGTCAGGTCTAAATGCAGTCGAACGCTTTATGACAGGAAGTGTAGCCAGCTACGTGATACGTCATTCACCTTGTGATGTCTTGATCGTTTCTGACGAAGAAGAACAGCCAAGTAATTAAGCAAGTGGAACTTGTATAATCTTTTTAATCAATTCACTAAAACAGTAAAGGGACTGTGACAAAAGTCTTGTCACAGTCCCTTGTTACGAATAAATGGTATTCCAGAAGAAGCTTCTTCGGAAATAAAGCATGAAAAAAATCTCATGCAGTGAATGCAATTTTTTGTTAAGATAAATCTCAGCAAAGGATAATGGAGGAAAGAACATGATTTTTGCTTATAACAAAGCACACGTCGGAGACACTTTGATGGTTATCATAGCCGACGATAAAGGAACAGAAAACACTGTTGAACGTAAATGGAATGTTGCTCGGATCAAAGATGAACAAGGTCAAGTTGTTGCTTGGAACTTTTTCCATATCTCCGATCATCTAACAATCGAAGGGAACGGCCAAGTAAGCTTAACAGATGAGGAATTAGCGAAATTGAATCGATTGATCAAAGAAGCAGGATTCGAAGAACAGCTTGAAGCTGATCATGAACCGAAGATCGTTGTCGGGTACGTAAAAACATGCGTCCCGCATCCTGACTCTGACCATTTATCGATTACTGAGACAGAAGTAGACAATGGTACAGTATTGCAAATCGTTTGCGGTGCACCCAATATCGAAGCTGGACAAAAAGTTGTCGTTGCAAAACCAGGAGCCATGATGCCGGATGGAATGATGATCTGGCCAGGAACTTTGCGAGGGGTAGACAGCTATGGAATGATTTGTTCCGCTCGTGAATTGCATTTGCCAAATGCTCCAGAAAAAAAAGGAATCTTAGTATTGCCTGAGGATGCCGTAGTCGGAGAAGCATTTCCAAAATAAAGAGGTTGTGACAAGTCTTTGTCACAACCTCTTTTTTATTAATTTTCACTATTTTGATTTTGTTTTAATGCCGATTGATCGATCGTCAATTCAACAGTAGTTGTTTTTTCTTTTGAGCCTTCATAGTAAGTGATTTTGACAGAATCTCCCACTTTTTTCTTATACAAAGCAGATTGAAGTTCTACACCAGAAGAAACTTCTTTGTCATCGATCTTAGTAATGACATCATATTGTTTCAATCCAGCTTTTTCAGCCGGTGTAGCTGTTTGGACATTTGTCACGATGACACCGTTAGTTACAGATGAAGGAATCTTCAAGATTTGTTCTTGCTGCTGAGTAGAAACAGCAGATAAGTCGACCATTGTGATACCTAGAGCTGGACGTGTCACTTTTCCGTCTTTTTCCAGTTGATTGATGATATTCACTACATCGTTACTTGGAATAGCAAATCCCATTCCTTCTACATTTACGTTAGAAGTAGATTCAGAAGTACTTGCGATCTTACTTGAGTTGATACCGATAACTTGACCTTCGATATTCACTAAAGGACCACCAGAATTTCCAGGGTTGATTGCTGCATCTGTTTGGATCGCATTGATATTGACTGTTTCGTTCGATTCATTCGTACTTGTCACTTGTCGGTTCAAGGAAGAAATGATTCCTGAAGTGACAGAATTTGCATATTCAGATCCTAGTGGGGAACCAATCGCAATCGCAGGCTCACCAACCTTCAGAGCACTTGAGTCACCAAAAGAGGCAACTGTTTCGACTTTGTCTGAATTGATCTTCAACACCGCTAAATCTGAATAAGCATCTGTTCCAACTAATTCAGCTTTTACCTTCGTACCGTCTTTCATCAAGACTTCAAGACCTTGCTGGCCATCTACTACGTGGTTGTTTGTGACTACATAAGCAGTATTCCCGTCTTTTTTGTAGATCACGCCGCTTCCTTCACTATAAGCTTCCAAATTACTATCATCTGAGCTGCTACTTTCTTCTTGCTGCCCGAATAGTCCGCCAAAACCGCTTGATTGGTTTTGACTTTGTAAGTTGATAACAGAAACGACAGCGTCTTGAACTTTATCTACTGCTTTGGTGATATCAGAATCTACATTGACTTTGACGTTTTCCACAACTGTTTCACCAGCAGAATTCTGATTGCCGCTTGTAGCAGTAGAACTATTGTTGCCAGTGCCTATCGCTGCATAAAAAATACCAGCTGTCAGTAATCCTCCAACGATCCCTCCAACAAGCCCTAGACCTAACTTACGCCAGAGGCTATTATTTTTATTTTTTTTCATCTTTGGTGTCACATTTTTTCTATCCATGTGTTCCTCCTCCAATTACATTCATTTATCTACTGTTAGTATAGTCTTATTTGTTGACTTTAGTCTACTTTGAGACTGTGAACTTTTTATGAAAAACTTTAGGAAAAACCATTGTTTTCAGATGAAAATATTTGATTTGCTTTTTTCCACAGAAACTGTGTAAAACTACGCGGATAGGATTGGAAAAATGAGGGATAAAACATATCCACAGCCTGTGTATAAAGTGGATAAATTTTTATAAAACGTATGTTTGCCTAATGAATGTGATGAAATAAGGTAAAATAACGCTGTTTTCTGTGGATAAACCTGTGGATGTTGTGCATAACTATTGGGGAAATCTTTTTAACAAAAATAGCCAAAATAAACATATAGACGAAAAAATTGATTATAATAAACAAAGTGAGCGTGAAGATCAAAGGAGAGAAAACATGAATATCAAAATTATTTCAGTAGGAAAATTAAAAGAAAAATACTTGATCCAAGGTATCAATGAGTATGTCAAACGGCTGAATGCCTATGCAAAAATCGAATTGATCGAAGTTCCTGACGAAAAAGCCCCGGAGAATTTAAGCGAAGCGCAAATGAGACAAGTAAAAGAAAAAGAAGGGGAACGGATCTTAGCGAAAATCAAAGAACAAGAATACGTCTATGCCTTAGCAATTGAAGGAAAAAATCCCACAAGCGAATCTTTTGCTAAACAAATCGACCAATTAGGTATCCAAGGAAAAAGCCACCTTGTTTTTGTTATCGGCGGCTCTTTAGGACTCAGCGAAGCCGTCATGAAAAGAAGCAATGCTCAGATCTCTTTTGGAAAAATGACGTATCCACATCAATTGATGCGTCTGATCCTTGTCGAGCAAATCTACCGTGCCTTCCGGATCAATGCGGGGGCTCCATACCACAAATAATGATATTTTTTAAGAGAAAAAATTATCCCTATTTTAAATAATAGCAATAGGTAGTGGTAGGGAGAAATTTATAAATAACTTTTTTATTTGCTTTGGTAGCCAAGTAAGTTGCAAAAGAAAAATAGATACTGTTAAAAAGATAATGTAGACATAGAAACAAATACGTAAAATTTTAGTTAGAATAATGGCAAGGAGAAAAAACATGATAGATGAAAAAAAGTGTTTAAAAAATCTATTGGAGGATATGGATGATATTGAAGAAAAACTATCTAAATGGACTGGGAAAACAAATATATTTCAGATACTTAAGCTATCTAAAAATGAAATAAGACATAGTAATTTTTTAGCTTTTTTGTTTGCTCCAAATGAAACCCACAATTTATCTGATGAGTTTTTTAAAATGTTTTTGAAAAGGTATATAGATTCTAATGATGATACCAAAGCTGCTATCAATTATTTTGATGCTTTACTTAATAGCTATGAAGATTTAATTGTTTACAGAGAAAATAAGAATATTGATATTTTATTGGTATCGGAAAAAAATAAAATAGTGGTGTGCATCGAAAATAAAATTCTGTCTTCGGAGTCTGGAGGGCAACTTAATAAATACCAAAGATATATAGAACGCAATTATTCTAACTATAAAAAAATTTTTGTTTTTTTAACTCCAGATGGAAATGAACCCACAAATCCTAGTTGGGGCATAATTACTTACAAGAATATCGTTGAAGAGAGTGTAAAATATTTTGTGTAAATAGAAAAAAGGAAGTCCCTTCTGTAGAATAGAGTTACCACAACACATTCACAGAAAAGAGGACTTCCATATGAACGATTTTACTACAGAAATTATGGAAACACTAATCAATAAAGGTGATTTAGATGAATTATTTCGATGTCATTTAGAATTAGCTGTTAATTCATTATTGCAGGCTGAATTAACAGCTTTTCTTGATTATGAAAAATATGATCGTGCTGGGTTCAATTCAGGTAATTCCCGTAATGGGAATTATTCACGTTCATTCAGAACAGAGTATGGAGAATTAAATTTGGTGATTCCTAGAGATAGAAATGGTAAGTTTTCTCAACAAACTTTACCTGCTTATAAAAGAACCAATGACTCTTTAGAAACCACTATTATTCAGCTATTTCAAAAAGGAATTACTATGTCTGAAATCTCTGAATTGATTGAAAAAATGTACGGGCATCACTATACGCCACAAACCATTTCAAATATGACTAAAATAGTTTCTGAAGATATTATTGCCTTTAAAGAAAGGTCCTTAGAATCCAGATACTCTGTCATTTTTATGGATGCTACTCATATTCCTTTAAAAAGACAAACTGTTTCAAAAGAAGCAGTTTATATTGTAATTGGCATTCGATTAGATGGAACCAAAGAGGTTCTTGGGTTTAGTCTTGCTCCAACTGAATCTGCTTATGTTTGGAAAGAGATTCTTCAAGACCTAAAAGACCGTGGTTTAAAAGAGGTTTTATTAGTCGTAACTGATGGTTTAAGTGGCATTAACGATAGTATTCATAGTGTTTATCCAAATGCTCAATTTCAACAATGTTGTGTCCATATATCTAGAAATATCGCTCATAAGGTTCGTGTTAGTGATCGACAAGAAATCTGTAGCGATTTCAAATTAGTTTATCAAGCAAGTTCAAAAGAAGAAGCAAATAATCAAATAAGGTTTATGATAGATAAATGGAAAAAGCAGTATCCACGAGTGGTTAAATTGCTCATGAATCCTGCTATATTAACCTTTTATAATTTCCCTCCGTCAATCAGAAGAACTATTTATTCAACTAATTTGATTGAAGGTTTTAACAAACAATTAAAGAAATATACCAAAAGAAAAGAGCAATTTCCTAATGAAGAATCTCTGGAGAGATTTCTAGTATCTCAATTCAACAACTATAATCAAAAGTTTCTATGCCGAGTTCATAAAGGTTTTAAAGAAATACATGATACATTAGAATCAATGTTTTAACTTGATCAACAGAATGGGCTTTTCCATTTACACATAATTCTTGACGCAACCCAAACAGGGAGCGTCAATAATTTTGTGTAAATAACTCGTCCTTCTGCAAAATAATGGGTTACTCAGTAAACATTGAAGCTAATGTATCCGTCACTTGTTGGAAGCCTTTATGGCTTCTATTTAAGAATTTTTGATTGTATATATCAAAGATGGATACTAGGAAACGCTCTAGTGATTCTTCATTTTGAAACTGCTCTTTTCTGCGGCTGTATTTCTTGATTTGTTTATTGAAAGATTCGATTAAATTAGTTGAGTAAATGCTTCGGCGGATACCAGGCGGAAACTCATAAAAAGTCAATAAATCTTGATTTTTTATCAGTGACTGCGTCACTTTAGGATAAGTTTTCTGCCACTTCTCAATCTTACTCCCTAAAAAGGTATTTGCCTCTTCCTTTGAGCTAGCTTGATAAACAGCCTTAAAATCATCACAGATTTCTTTTCGATCTTTGACACGTACTTTATGAGCAATATTACGGGAAACGTGAACACAGCAATGTTGGTATTTAGCTTTAGGATAAATCTGGTGAATCGTATCTTTCATGCCTTTTAAGCCATCGGTAATAAACAGTAAGACATCATGAACCCCTCTGGAGTAAATGTCCTGTAACAACTCATTCCAAACGTAGGTCGATTCAGTCGGAGCAATCGCATAACTTAGTACTTCTTTAGTGCCGTCTTCTCGTATACCAATGGCAATATAGATTGCTTCTTTGGAGACGGTTTGCCGTTTTAATGGAATATAAGTAGCATCCATGAAAATAGCGACATACTTATCATTTAGAGTTCTAACTTTAAATGCATTTACTTCTTCAGTCAGCACTTTAGTCATGTTGGACATGGTTTGGGGCGTGTAGTGATGCCCATACATTTTCTCAATCAAGTCTGCGATTTCCGACATGGTAATACCTTTTCGGAAGAGGTGAATGACGGTCTCCTCTAAGGTATCATTCGTCCGTCTATAAGCAGGAACAGTCTGTTGCTTGAACTCGCCGTTGCGGTCGCGCGGAATCTGGAGATGAAGTTCCCCGTACTCGGTCTTGACCGTACGGTCATAGGAGCCGTTACGAGAATTACCCGTGTTAAAACCAATGCGATCGTACTTTTCGTAATCGAGGAAAGCCGTTAACTCCGTTTTGAGAAGCGTATTGACAGCTTTTTCCAAATGGACACGGAATAATTCATTCAAATCGCCTTTGTTCGCTAGAGTCTTTAGAATTTCTGTAGTAAAATCGTTCATATGGAAGTCCTCTTTTCTGTGAATGTGTTGTGGTAACTCTATTCTACAGAAGGGACTTCCTTTTTTCTATTTACACAAAATATTTTACACTCTCAACAAAAGTATCTTCGATTAATACTTGCTCAAGTTATGTGCAGCTACGAAAAAGTAGGTACCGAGGTACTTTCTTTTTCGCAGCTTTTTTTGGACTTATGAGAAGTACATTCGCTGGAAGAATACGATATAAAACGAGCTTTTTCACTAAAGATATTAATAGAGTGAAAGAAACAAGCTTTTGTTGTCAGTTTTTTCACTTTTCTAAAAATGAAAATAAAAAATTCTGGAAGTGGAGAAGAATTTTGCTTGCTATACTTTGTCTTGTAGAAAAGAGGTGGACAAAATAATGCAAGCTCAAATAAGCGATTTTCCATAACCTTGGTAGGAATGACAAATTAAATAGGAAAGGGAAGTAATAATATGGATAAAAAAAAGTTATCTCTATTCGGTTTTTTTGCCCTGACAGCTTCCATGGTTTTGACTGTTTATGAGTATCCGACCTTTGCAACATCACAATTACATTTGGTTTTCTTTCTTCTTTTGGGAGGTATTTTATGGTTTCTACCAGTTGCTTTATGTGCTGCAGAAATGGCAACAGTTGAAGGATGGAAAGATGGTGGGATTTTCAGTTGGGTTAGTCAAACTTTAGGAGAACGTTTTGGTTTTGCAGCTATTTTTTTCCAATGGTTTCAAATTACAGTAGGTTTTATTACAATGATCTACTTCATACTAGGAGCGCTGTCGTATGTAATTAATTTTCCAGAGCTTAATACAGATCCATTTATCAAGTTTATTGGTGTATTAGTCATTTTCTGGGTACTGACTTTTTCACAGTTGGGCGGGACCAATCGTACCGCTAAAATTGCTAAAGCAGGATTTGTCATTGGAATTGTTATTCCTTCGATCATTCTCTTTGGTTTAGCAGCAGCCTACTTTATCGGCGGTAATCCGATTCAAATGGCTATTAATGCGAAAGCTTTTATTCCTGACTTTTCTCAGCTTTCAACTTTAGTAGTATTTGTATCTTTTATATTGGCTTATATGGGCGTAGAAGCTTCAGCATCACATATTAATGAGCTGGAAAATCCCCAAAGAAACTACCCATTGGCAATGTTTTTACTAGTGATTTTGGCCATCGCCTTAGATGCAATCGGCGGTTTCTCAGTAGCAGCGGTTATTCCACAACATGACTTGTCTCTCAGTGCTGGTGTAATCCAAACATTTGAAACGCTTATTTTACATTTTAACAGTCATTTGCATTGGTTGGTAAAAGTGATTGCTCTCATGATTGCCTTTGGCGTTATGGGTGAAGTTAGTTCTTGGGTAGTTGGTCCATCACGAGGGATGTTTGCAGCTGCTCAGCGAGGTCTGTTACCAGTTTTCTTCCGGAAAACTAATAAACAAGGCGTTCCAGTTCCGTTGATTATGATACAAGGAATTATCGTTACTATTTGGGCAGCAGTCTTAACTTTTGGTGGAGGAGGCAACAATTTATCATTCTTAGTAGCAATCTCCTTAACTGTTGTCATTTATCTCGTAGGATATTTACTATTTTTCCTAGGTTACTTTGTATTAGTTTTTAAGAAAAAAGACTTAAAACGAACTTACAATGTACCAGGAAAAACTGTTGGCAAAACGATTATCGGTGGAATTGGTTTTATTTTATCAGTGTTCGCATTGCTTATCTCTTTTGTACCACCAGCTTCAATTGCAGCTAGTGAGCACCGAACATACCAAATCATACTACTTATTAGCTTTGTAGTGACTGTTCTTTTACCTTTTATCATTTATGAAGTACATGATAAAAGTGCTCACACAACTATTGAGGAACCTACTCACGTGAAAGCTGAAGACGCTAATCCCGCTGTTTATCCAGCTGCTAGAGGAGAGCACCACGTTACAAAAAATGATGAACATATTTTAAAACATTAGGAGGAGTTCATTATGTTATACGGAAAAGATAATCAAGAAGAAAAAAACTATTTGGAACCAATTTTTGGCTCTGCAAGTGAGGATGTTGACTTGCCTAAATATAAGTTAAACAAAGAATCCATTGAACCACGAATTGCTTATCAATTAGTACAAGACGAGATGTTGGATGAAGGAAATGCGCGATTAAACTTAGCTACTTTTTGTCAAACGTATATGGAACCTGAAGCAGTGAAATTGATGACCCAAACGTTAGAAAAAAATGCAATTGATAAATCAGAATACCCACGAACAACGGAAATTGAAAACCGCTGTGTAAATATGATTGCTGATTTATGGCATGCTCCAAATAATGAAAAATTCATGGGAACTTCAACGATCGGCTCTTCAGAAGCCTGCATGCTGGGTGGTATGGCCATGAAATTTGCTTGGCGTAAACGTGCTGAAAAATTAGGTCTTGATATTCAAGCAAAAAAACCTAACCTGGTGATCTCTTCTGGTTACCAAGTTTGTTGGGAAAAATTCTGTGTATATTGGGATGTGGAACTGAGAGAAGTCCCAATGGATGAAAAACATATGTCAATTAATCTAGATACTGTCATGGATTATGTGGATGAGTACACAATTGGTATTGTAGGTATTATGGGTATTACTTACACTGGTCGTTATGATGATATCAAGGGTCTGAATGATTTAGTTGAAGCTCACAATAAACAAACTGACTATAAAGTATACATTCATGTTGACGCTGCATCGGGTGGCTTTTATGCACCATTTACTGAACCTGATCTAGTTTGGGATTTTCAATTGAAAAATGTTATCTCAATTAATTCTTCAGGTCACAAATATGGTTTGGTATATCCAGGTGTGGGTTGGGTCTTATGGCGTGACCAACAATACTTACCAGAAGAATTAGTATTTAAAGTTAGTTACTTAGGTGGAGAAATGCCAACTATGGCTATCAACTTCTCTCATAGTGCAGCACAACTAATTGGTCAATACTACAACTTTGTACGCTATGGCTTTGATGGTTATCGTGATATTCACCAAAGAACTCATGATGTTGCTGTTTATTTAGCCAAAGAGATCGAAAAAACTGGTATTTTTGAAATCATTAATGATGGATCAGAATTGCCAGTTGTGTGCTATAAGCTGAAAGAAGATCCCAATCGCGAATGGACACTATATGATTTATCTGATCGTCTGTTAATGAAGGGATGGCAAGTCCCAGCCTACCCATTACCTAAAGACTTGGATCAATTAATTATTCAACGCTTAGTTGTTCGAGCAGACTTTGGAATGAACATGGCTGGTGATTATGTACAAGATATGAACCAAGCAATTGAAGAGTTGAATAAAGCTCATATTGTTTATCATAAAAAACAGGATGTGAAAACGTACGGCTTTACTCACTAAAATTCTTCAGAGAAATATAAAAGAAGTTAATTAACTAATAAAAGGAGTTGTGATTACCACACAGCTCCTTAAATCTATTTGAATAAATATATGATATTCATTTGTTACACTCTCAATCTTAGCTGTTGTTCTATTCATCATTACTCTTATTGTAAGTAGTTCAGTCAAATTTGCTTGTTCAATTGATCGATAACAGTATGAATTGTTTGAAAAGTAATCGGATATATAATTGTTTTCTCACTACCTAAGCCTTCTTGGTATAAAGAACTATCGCAAAGTATAATCCGCTGAGTACAAAAGAAAGTGTCGTCTACTATTTCTCTAAGTTGTTTACAAATGATATTACTAATAGAAAAGTGTTCTCCCAAAATGTCTTCTAACTGTTGTCGATAGTATAAATACCTAAAGTCTGACGGAGCTACTATGAACACTTCAATTGGAGATTTCCGTTTATGCTCATTTAAAAGACTTAAACTAATGGTTAGTTTACGAATAGAATTCTCATTCCAACGCAGAAATAAATTGTTTTGTTTTCGCCATTGTTCAAGAATTTCATGAACTTCTAAGTACAAAGCGCGTTGCTCTTCATTTAACAAGTAAGTCTTATCAGGTTGAAATATCTGAATATCAGCCCAAAGTGAGCGGATAAACGGGAGAAATGCTTTATCAAAAAGTATCTGATTTTCTTCAGATATATTCAGAGATAAGATAAGTTTTTGACTGAGCTCAATCACCAAAGGGTTATCTGCTACATGGTTTTGATAAACAACGTTCAAGTCTTTTTGTAACAATTCAAAGTTATCGCATAGATAATTTCTAGAGTTGAATAGAAAGTAGATATAAAAGCATTCATCTTCGTCATGACATAAAGAGAAAGAAAGTTGCTCTAATCCTTTCTGTATTAGCTGAAACAAGGGAGTATGTCGGGCAACTCTTTTTTCTTCCTGACTAAAATATATTGGGTTAGTCTTAGATCTCTGCAAACCGATAGCGATACCTAACAAAATAAATTGTTTTTCAACTGTAGGGTAACTTCTTGAAAAAAAATGTTTTTCTACATAATCAATCAATTGTTGACCGCTTTGAATAATTGATTTATTTAGCTGGATCAACTCCGTCCGATTTGTCTCATAGATTATCGTTAGTAACAAACTTCGATAATCCTTTTCAGGAATTTCAAAATGGCCATCAGCATTTAAGTACTGCATTTGTTTAAAAAAATCAATCAACTCATTTCGTAAGTTGTAAACTTTGCTTAACGAAATGAAGGTAGTATTAGCTATATTACTCCAATTGTGTTCCCCTGATAAATAATGTCCTAATACATTGAAAAAGTCAGAGCGCTGATAGATGAGTTGAGTGAGTGACAACCTCGAAAACGAAGAGTCGAATGCGACTGTAAAGCTACTTCTAGCTTTCTCCACTGAAATAATTTGCTGATGGAGTATGTCGGTAATGCATTCCAAGTCGTTAGTGACAGTGAGTGGGCAAACGTTCAATTGATCTGCTATTTCGCGAATCTGAATGGTCCCTTTTTCGTGTAATTGCTCACAAATGTAAACTTGACGAAAAATACTTTTCTCCAGATAGGTTTCCAACATAGTACTCCTCCTAGTCATTTTATACATAACTATTATAACTCTACCAACATTGGGAGCGTCAATAATTTTGTGTAAATAAATTGTCCTCCTGCAAAATAATTAGTTACTCAGTAAACATTGAAACTAATGTATCGGTTACCTGTTGAAAACCTTTATGGCTTCTGTTTAGAAATTTTT